>JAGTRL010000292.1 GCA_018261815.1 Pseudomonadota bacterium | reverse complement strand
GAGTTGCCCGACCGATGGCACTGTGGAAGTTGACGGCACCGGGGGTGAGAACTACACCAACGAGACCACGGTCATACATCAGATGTAGCACTGCGGGCGGTACCGCGCAGGATTTTCGCCCGCGCGATGTAGCTGCTCACCGGCCGCGGCGTCGCGGTCGAAGAAGACTCGGTTGCGGATGTCGAAAGCAATGGCGGAGCGCGGAGAAGGCTTCTCAGGAAAGCTGCTCGGCCGCGCGGTGCTGAACCGAAGGTAATAGAACCAACGTGGAGCAAGGCAGCGTGAACTCGAAGCACGCGCCGCGCCCGACCTCGGCACTGACCTCGACGCGGCCGCCGTGGCGTTCGACGATGCGCTGCACGATGCTCAGGCCGATGCCGCTGCCGGCATAGTCGTCGCGCGCATGCAGCCGCGCGAAGGGCTTGAACAGCTGCGCGGCGCGCGCCGGGTCGAAGCCCACGCCGTTGTCCTGCACGCTGACGCGCACTTGCTCGCTGCCTTCGGCGCGCAGGCCGACACGGGCGCGTGGCATGGCGCTGTCGCGGGTGAACTTGGCGGCATTGCCCATCAGGTTGAGCAGCACGATCTTCAGCGCCGCCGAATTGGCGGTGACGCGCATGTCCAGCTGGATGTGCCAGCGCAGCGGCGCGCGCCGCTCCAATGAAGGCAGTTCGTTCACCACCTCCTGAGCCAGCGCGCTCAGGTCCAGAGCTTCCAGCGGCATCGGCTGCAAGGTGGAGCGGGCCAGCGCCAGCAGCGCGTCGACCGTCTCGCGCATGCGTTCGGCCGCATGCACCTGCAACTGCAGCAATTCCTGGTCTTCGGCCTGCAGGCGCTGCGCGCCGCGTTCGGCCAGCAGCTGGGCCAGGCCCTGCACATGGCCGATGGGGGTGCGCAGCTCGTGGGCCAGCTGCCGCGCGAAGGCGTCCAGGTCCAGGTTCAGCTGCTGCAGGTCGCGCGTGCGTTCGTCCACCGCGCGCTGCAGCGTCTCGTTGTGGCGCAGCAGCAGCTGCTGCGCCTGCTGGCGCGAGGTGATGTCGCGGCCCACGCCGTGATAGCCGAGGAAGCGGCCGGCGGCGTCATGGCGCGGCAGGCCGCTGAGCGAAATCCACAGCCAGCGTCCGCCGCCGCCGTCGATCTCGAGCTGCAGTGACCGGAACGGCCGACGCGCGTCCAGGTCGGCGCGGTGCTCGGCCCATTGCTGCGCGCTCAGCGATTCGCGGTGCGCATCCCAGCGCGTGCGGCCTTCGACGCGCTCGTTCATCTCGGCACCGATGCGCTGCTGCTGCTCGGCGTCCAGCGGCAGCAGCCGGTGCTCGGCATCGGTCTGCCAGTACCAGTCGGCGGCCAGCCGGGCCATCGTCGACCAGCGCTGCTCGCTGGCCAGCAGTTGCTCGTGCGCCTGGCGCCGCTCGCTCACCTCGCGGCCCACACCCTCGTAGCCGATCACCGCACCCTGCGCGTTGTGGCGGGGGCGTCCGCTGATCGAGATCCAGCGCAGCGGCCGGCTCGGCGAGCCCACCTGGAATTCCACGTCGCGGAAGGCTTCGAGCCGCGTCATGCGGCCATGCAGCGCGGCCCAGCCCTGCTCGGGCGCGCGAAACAGGCCGATCTGGTCATGGCGCCGGCCCAGCAGCACGCTTTCGTCCAGCCCTGGCGCCAGGGCCTGCGGCGCCGCGCCGGACAGCCAGCTCAGGCGATGCTGGCGGTCGGTCTCCCAGAACCAGTCGGCCGACAACTCGGCCAGCGCCTGCCAGCGTCGCTCGGATTCGCCGAGCACACTTTCCACCCCGCTGGCCAGCGCGTCGAAAGCCGACGGTGAGCCCAGCCGGTCCGCGCGCAGCTGGCGCACGGCGTCGCGCCAGTGCTCGGGGTCCAGTTCGTTGGAGAAGCGGCGCAGGCTGTTGCGCATGCGCCGCCGCTGCCGGCCCAGCACATGCGCAGGCAGCAGCACCGCTGGCACCAGAAGCGCCAGGCCGACGAGGGCCTCCAGCGGCGGCGCATCGGGCAGGCGCAGCCACAGCGCGGCGGCGATGGCGGCCACCGTCAGGGCCAGGCACAGGGGCAGCAGCCAGCGCAGCGTGGCGGCGCGGCGGCTCTGCCCAGGGGATTGGTCCCACGGGTCCACGCTGTCGTGGCCCGGGCGTCGCGCGCGCAGGCGATTGCTCATACCCAACGACCGTGTTGTTCGTGCCGACCTGTCGTATGCAGGCCTGGAGTCCCCCCGGGGCCGGCCATGCCGGCAAACCTGGGGCAGACGCCAACAGTATCGCCGCTGTGGTGCCGATGGCAGATCGGCAGCGACCCGTATGCGTGGCGCGCACGCGTCGTCGGCTCAGCCCCGGCTCAGGCGCTGACCATCCCGCTTTGCAACGGGCGTTCGCTCAGGCCGCTGGCCGAATAGGCGACATGCGGCGTCGGGCTGGGCAACAGCACGTCGATGGCACGGTCGAGCGCGGCGCTGGCGCGGGCCAGCGATTCGCGCTGCGCGGCCACGTGGCCGCTGGCCAGTGCCAGGCGCTGGCGCAGTTGCGGTGTCAGCTGGCCGACGCGGGCGCTGCGGCGCAGCTGGTCGACAGCGGCCGCCAAGGCGCGCTGCAGTTCGGCGGCTTCGGCCTCGACGGCTTCGGCGCGGTGCACGCGCAGGGCTTCGCCCAGCGCCAGCAGGCGCGACTCGACTTTTTCGACCGATTGTTCGAGTTCGGTGCTCGGCTCGTCGTGACCGGGCATCAGTGCGATGCCTTCGGCAACAGGTCCTGGGCGTTGGCGATCAACTGGTCGGCAATGGCTTCGGCATTGATCTGGAACTTGCCGTCGCGGATGGCCTGGGCGATGCGCTCGACCTTTTCGCTGTCGAAATCGGCCCGGCTGGCCTCGGGGCCGCTGAGCGCTGCCTGGCTGGACAACTCGACGCGGGCGCTGGGTTCGGCGGCCGGCACCGGCCCGGACGAGGCCTTGCGTTCCGATGCCGCCGGGGTGGCTGCGGTGTGAATGTCGACGGGACCGATCTTCATGGCGAACTCCTGGTTTGCCGGCCGGGCGGCGGCGCTGCCGTTCCGGGGCTGCGGCAGACGGCCCCCAAGGGCCCCAGCTGCCGGGCATGCGCGGGATATCGGCCGCATTCCGCCGCAACTTGAGCGGTGGCCAATGGCATTCTGGCACCGCCCCCGTAGATCGGGGGGTGCCAAAGTGCGCCAGCGGGCGTCAAAGCTGCACCTCCACACGGTTCTGGCCCACGGCCTGGCCGGTCAGTACGCGGCCAGTCTCGGTACGAACGCGGACAGTCTGGCCCTCGACGCCGGGGCTCATCGCCTGGCCCTCGCCGCTGACGCTGAAGCCCCGGCCGCGCGCCACCAGCCGCACCGTATCGCCGGCAGCGAACCACTGGCGCTGCTTCAGGTCGCCCAGGCGCACGGCGGCGCCGGCCGGCAACGGCCGGGCAAGCAGTCGGCCGACCAGCTTGGCGGCGTCCACCACCGGCGGTGTGGCCGACGCGGCCCAATCGACCTCGGCTTGGCGCAGCATGTCGGGTCGCAGTTCGCTGCCCGCCGGCAATGCGCTGGCCGCCACCCAGGCCGGGGCGAAGACCTTCACCGTCACCGGCAGGTACACATTCCAGGGGGTCGGTCCCTGCACGCAGCGCAGGCCGACGCGGCTGCGGCCCCAGGCGCGCGCGCCCGGCGGCAGGTAGGGTTCGATGCGCTCGCAGGGGGCCAGGCGCAGCCGCGGGTCGAGCCGGCCGGGCTCGATCGCCACGCGCATGGCACCTGGCGCCAGGCCGGCGCCGGCCTGTTCGCCCAGCGCCTGGATGCGCTGCAGTGTGTCGGCGTCGAGGCTGCCGTCGCTGCCCTGGGCCAGCGTCAGTGCCGGAGCGGCCAGCAGTGCCGCCAGGCAGGCGCGGGTACGCACGCGCGAAAGTAAGCAGGCAAAAGGTTTCATGACGGCTGGCACTCTAGGGTGCCGGGTGCCGTTGCGGCAGGCCGAAATGAGCGACCTTCCGTGCGCTATTCGCGCTCATGTTCGGCCAGGGTGCTGCCCACAATGCCACGGCATGAAACACCCCAGCCCGGAGCCGCGATGATCAACCGCCTCGGCGACAGCCTCGACTTCCAGGGCCAGGCGCTGACGCTGCGCTCCGAGCGGCAGCGGCTGCTGGCCAGCAACATCGCCAATGCCGACACGCCGGGCTACGTGGCCCGCGACTTGGACTTCGCCTCGGCGCTGCGCGAGGCCACCGGCACGGCGCTGGCCGGCACGCCGGCACTGCAGGCATTGCGCACCAGCCTCGCGACGCTGTCCGGTGGCTCGGCCGCCGAGGCTCACCTGCGCTATGCCGCGCCGAGCCAGAGCAACCTGGACGGCAACTCGGTGGACATGGACCGCGAGCGCGCCTCCTTCGCCGACAACACCGTCAAGTACGAGGCCACGCTGCGCTTCATCAACTCGCAGGTGCGCAACATGCTGGACGCGATGAAGTCGCCCCAGCAAGGCTGACGGGCCTGTGCGGCCCCACTGAACGGAGGCTTCCATGAGCATGTTCAAGATCTTCGACGTCAGCGGCAGCGCGGTCAGCGCGCAGAGCCAGCGACTGAACGTCGTGGCCTCCAACCTGGCCAATGCCGACACCGTGGCCGGGCCCGACGGCAAGGCCTACAAGGCGCGCCACGTGGTCTTCCAGACCGAGCTGATGGGCGAGCTGGGCGCCGCCGGCGTGCGCGTGTCCAGCGTCGGCGAGGACAACACCCTGGGCCGACGCGTGCACGACCCCAAGCACCCCGGCGCCGACGCCGAGGGTTATGTCACCTACAGCAACGTCAACACCGTCGAGGAGATGGTCAGCATGATTTCGGCCTCGCGCTCCTACCAGAACAACCTGGAGGTGATGAACGCCGCCAAGAGCCTGCTGCTGAAGACGCTGCAGATGGGTCAGTCATGAGCAGCATCTCGGCACTGGCCGACAGCCTGAACGGCG
>JAGTRL010000291.1 GCA_018261815.1 Pseudomonadota bacterium | reverse complement strand
TTCTGGATGCTCAAGCGCTCGATCGCCGATGCCAAGATGCGCGCGCTGGCGCTGGGCCGCGACCGCTTCGAGGGCATCGCGTCGTGAGCCGCTTGCCGCAGCGCTTCGAGGACGTCGAGGCGCTGGAAGACTTCATGAGCGAACCCACGCCGGGCCTGGTGGCCGACCTGGAACGCGTGGACGGCGACCTCATCGTCATCGGCGTGGGCGGCAAGATGGGGCCGACCTTGGCGCGCATGGCCAAGCGCGCGGCGCCGGGCAAACGCGTGATCGGCGTGGCACGCTTCAGCAACCCGCAGGCGCGTGTGTCGTTGCAGGCGCATGGCGTCGAATGCATCGCCTGCGACCTGCTCGATCGCGAGGCGGTGCGCAAGTTGCCCAACGTAGCCGAAGGCGTGCGCAACTGCGTGTTCATGGCCGGCCACAAGTTCGGCGCGGCCGACAACGCGTCGCTCACCTGGATGATGAACGTCGGCGTGCCGATGATGGTGGCCGACGTCTTCCGCGACACGCGCATCGTGTCCTTCTCGACGGCCTGCGTGTACCCGTTCGTGCCGGTGGACGGCCCCGGTGCCGACGAGGCCACGCCGGCCACACCGCCGGCGGGCGACTATGCCAACTCCTGTGTCGGCCGCGAGCGCATGTTCGAGTACGGCTCGCGCGCTTATGGCACGCCCGGGCGCATGGTGCGGCTGTCCTATGCCATCGACATGCGCTACGGCGTGCTCTACGACGTGGCCAGTGCCGTCTTCGCCGGCCGGCCGCTCGATGTGACGATGGGCCATGCCGACGTCATCTGGCAAGGCGATGCCAACGAACAATCGCTGCGGCTGCTGGCGCATTGCACGACGCCGGCCACGCCGATCAACATCACCGGGCCGCACCACACCCGCATCCGCTGGCTGGCTGCCGAATTCGGCAAGCGCTTCGGCAAGACGCCGGCGCTCACTGGCCAGGAAGCCCCCACCGCCTGGCTGGAGGACACCACGCAGGCGCGCTCGCTGTTCGGCGAGCCGCGCGTGCCGCTGGCGACGATGATCGACTGGGTGGCCGACTGGGTGCAGCGCGGCGGCCCGAGCCTGGGCAAGCCGACCCATTTCTCGACACGAGATGGCAAGTACTGAGCCGGACGAGGAGACTCGCCTGCGCGGGGATCCTCGCCTGCGAAGGACCGATCCCCCTGTGGATCGGGCTGAGCCTGGCTCGGCCAGGCCCATCCGGCCACTCGGCATGGACGACTTGAATGCCGCCCTTGCGCTGTCCGAATCGGCGCAGTGGAATCAGAACGCCAATGACTGGTCGATGATGCTGCGCCTGGGTCAGGGCTGGGGGATCGATGCGACCGACGATGCCGGCCGCGTGCAACTGGCCGCCTCCGTCGTCGTGCTGCCTTATGGCGAGCATTTCGCGTGGGCGAGCATGGTGCTGGTGTTGCCGCAGTTTCGCCGCCGCGGCTACGCGCAACTGCTGCTTCGTCATGCCCTGTCGAACCTGGCCGCGCAGGGCCGGGCTGCGGTCCTGGATGCCACCCCGGCAGGCCATGCGGTGTACGTGCACGAGGGCTTTGCCGACACCTGGGGCTTTGCCCGCTACCGACGCGAGGCGGGCAGCATGCTGCTGGAGCGTCCTGTCGCGCCGCACACCCGACCCTTGCGTGAGGACGACTGGTTAGCGCTCGATGCACTCGACCGCAATGCCTTCGGCGCCAGCCGCCTGCCGCTATTGCGCGTGCTGGCGCGGCGGCTGCCGCAGGCGGCGCGCGTCGTGGAGCAGGGCGGCCGGCTGCGCGGCTACGTGCTCGGACGCGACGGGCGCGAGGCGCGGCAGATCGGCCCGCTGCTGGCCGAGGACACGGACCTCGCACGCGCGCTGCTGCACGATGCCTTGCTGCCGTTGTCGGGCGAGGCGGTGTATGCGGATCTGCTCGACCAACACCTCGCACTGCTGCCCTGGCTGCAGCAACTGGGCTTTGCCTTCCAGCGACCGTTCACGCGCATGGTGCATGGCACCGATGCCACGCCAGGAAATCCGGCGACGCTGGTGCTGGCGGCCGGCCCCGAACTGGGCTGAAGCCGCCCCGCGCTACTTGGTCATCTTCACCGAACGGTCGAGGAACTCGTTGGTGTAGGTGCTCTTTACGTCGAAGGGTTTGTCGATGCCGATGTACTCACGCACCAGCTCGTAGTCGGCGGCCATGCGCGCGTCGTCGTGGATGCCAAGGGCGACCTCGCGCGAGTGCTTGTCGCTCATCAGCTTCTCGACCAGGCTCCAGTTGACCAGCTCGTTGTCGAGCTTCAGCGCACCATTGGCGTCGATCAACGCCTGCACGCAGGGGTTCGGGTCCTTCACGCAGGCGGCAAAGGCGCGCTGCGTGACCTTGACGAACTTGTCGACCAGCGCCTTGTTCTCGGCGAGGTACTTGGCGTTGACGATAATCGAGTTGCCGTAGGGGTTCAGGCCGGCGTCACGCCAGGCCAGGAAGCCCATGTCGCCACCGAGCTCGCGCTGGAAGATGTGGTGGATGTTGTAGAAGGACGTGGTCACGTCGATCGACTTGGCCTTCAGCGAAGCAAGCTTGGCGTTGGCGTCGATGTTCACCCAGGTCACCGACTTCGGGTCGATGCCGTTGGCCTTGGCCAGCGCCGGCCACATCACGCGCGCGCCATCGGCCGCAGGGTTGCCGATCTTCTTGCCCGGGAAGTCCTTCACGCTGCTGATGCCCGAGCTCTTCAACCAGTACATGCCCTGCGGCGAGTTGGCATAGACGTTGAACACCGCCACGGTGTCCGCACCCTTGCCCTTGGCCACCAGCACGCCGCCCATGTCGGCCAGGCCGATCGGCGTGGCGCCCGCGCCCACGCGCTGCGTGGCCAGCGCCGAACCCTTGCCGGGCTCGATTTGCAAGTCGATGCCGGCCTGCTGGTACCAGCCCATCTTCTTGGCGTAGTAGTAGGGCGCGTGGTCACCGCCGGGCACCCAGTTGAGCACGAAGTCGACCTTTTGCTGCGCATGCGCCGACAGCGACATGAGGCTGGCCGCCGCGGCCACGGCGCCGATTACGAATTGCTTGAACATGGACTTCTCCTGTTGCCAGGCAGGCTGGCGTTGAAGTAAATTCACCAACTAGTGATTTCGTGAATCAAAGTATAGAGAACGGCAACCCATTTCACCCGGTGCATGGCGCGGGTGCAGCTACTGAGTTTCCCTATGCCCAAGCACTGGTCTGAGTTGCCACAGGATGTGCTCGCGTCGCTGCGACGCGGCACCGTCATTCCCGCCCATCCGCTGGCGCTGGACGTATCGCGTCGCCTGGATCTCGTGCGCCAGCGTGCGCTGACGCGCTACTACCTCGACGCCGGCGCCGGCGGGCTGGCGGTGGGCGTGCATTCCACGCAGTTCGCGATTCGCGACGTCGGGCTGTACGAGCCGGTGCTGGAGCTTGCTGCGCGCACCGCGGCCGAATGGAGCGATGCACCCACGGTGATGATCGCCGGCCTGTGCGGCCCCACGGCGCAGGCGCTGCGCGAGGCCGACATCGCGCGCGGCCTGGGCTACCACGCCGGCATGCTGTCGCTGGCGGCGATGAAAGGCGCGTCGGTCGACGAGCTGGTGGCGCACTGCGCGGCCGTGGCCGAGCGCATCCCGCTGGTGGGCTTCTACCTGCAGACGGCGGTGGGCGGCATCGCGCTGCCGGCGGAGTTCTGGCGCCGCTTTGCGACGATCGACAACGTCATCGCCATCAAGATGGCGCCCTTCGACCGCTACCGCACGCTGGACGTGATCCGCGGCGTGGCCTCGGCCGGCGCCGAGGAGCGCGTCACGCTCTACACCGGCAACGACGACCACATCGTGCTCGACCTGCTGGCGCCTTTCGTAGTGCAGCGCGGCGACACGCCGGTGACGCTGCGCATTCGCGGCGGCCTGCTCGGCCACTGGAGCGTGTGGACTAAGCGTGCGGTCGAGCAGTTGCAGCGCATCCACGCGGCGGTGGACGCAGGTTCCGCCGATGCCGATCTGCTGGCGCTGGATTCGCGCGTCACCGACTGCAACAGCGCCTTCTTCGACGTGGCCCACGGCTTCGCCGGCTGCATCCCTGGCTGCCACGAGGTGCTGCGCCGCCAGGGGCTGCTGAAGGGCATCTGGTGCCTGGACCCGGACGAGACGCTGTCGTCGGGCCAGGCGGCCGAGATTGACCGCGTCTGCCGTGAACATGCCGACCTGTCCGACGATGCCTTTGTCGCGCAGAACCTCGCGCGCTGGCTGGACTGACGGCGCGATGGAAGCTTCCGAAAGCAAACTCAAGCAGTACTCGCTGGGCGTGCTGGCGCACCTGCTGCTGCTGCTGGCCTGGTACCTGTTCGTGCGCCTGGGGGACGTGCCCAAGTTCGTGATGCCGTCTCCCGGCGACACGCTGCGCGCGCTGTTCGTGCCCGACTACGGTTGGTGGACGAACACCGCGGTCACCGCCACCGAGATCTTCGGCGGTTATTCCCTGGCGCTGGCGGTGGGCGTGGTGCTGGCGCTGCTGTTCACCTGGTCGAAGACGCTCGAATCGTTGATGCTGCCGCTGCTGGTGACGCTGAACATGATTCCGAAGGTGGCGCTGGGGCCGCTGATCATCGTCTGGTTCAAGTACGGCGTGTTCCCCAACGCGATGATGGCCTTCTCGATCGCAGTGTTCCCGATCCTGTTGACCACCGCGCGCGGCTTGCGCGAGGTCGAGCCCGACCTGCTGGACCTGGTGCGTTCGCTGCGCGGCTCGCGCTGGCAGCTGTTCACCAAGATCCAGCTGCCCGGCGCGCTGCCCTATGTGTTTGCCGGCATGAAGGTGGCCGCCATCCTGGCGGTGGCCGGCGCCATCGTCGGCGAGTTCCTGGGCTCCGACCGCGGCCTGGGCTACCTGATGCTGCAGGTGCAGGTGACGCTGGACACGCCGGCGATGTTCATGGCGGTGATCCTGATCACGCTGCTGGGCATGCTGCTGTATGGGTTGGTGCTG
>JAGTRL010000290.1 GCA_018261815.1 Pseudomonadota bacterium | reverse complement strand
CTCCATTGTGTGCAGCGTGGTGATGGACTGGGTGCTCACGCCCAGCACCAGCCAGCGCCGCGCGGCACCGGTGCCAACCTCGACGATGGCCACGCGTTGCGACGCCGACAGCGGCAGCGCCGCCACATGGCGCATCGGTCCGCTGCCCGCGCCGCCGCCCAGCGGCGTGCGCTTGAGCAGCCACAGCGCCAGCGGGATCAGCACGACGATGGCGCCGAACCACAGCAGGGGCGTCCAGTTGACGGCCATCGGCTTCAGGTTCTGCTGAGCCGGCGCAGCCGCTCACTCGGCGTGACGATGTCGGTCAGGCGGATGCCGAACTTGTCGTTCACCACCACCACCTCGCCCTGCGCAATGAGGTAGCCGTTGACCAGCACGTCCATCGGCTCGCCGGCCATGGCCTCGAGCTCGACCACCGAGCCCTGCGCCAGCTGCAGGATGTGCTTGATCGGGATGCGGGTGCGCCCCAGCTCCACGGTCAGCTGCACCGGGATGTCCAGGATCATGTTGATGTCGTTGCCGGCTCCCGCGCCGTGGGGCGAGGTGGGCGTGAAGTTGGCAAAGGTGGCCGGCGCCACGCTCTCTGGCACGCTCGTCACCTCGCTGGCCACTTCGTTGCCGGCCGGCTTGCCTTCGTCCAGTGCGGCGGCCCATTCGGCGGCCATGCGGTCTTCTTCGGACATCGCGGCGTTCTCAGCAGTCATTGTGTGGTTCCCCCGAGCCAGTCCAGGCGTGAGCCGGTCAGCAGTTGGTCGATCTTGATCGCGTAGTGCTTGTTCGAGGTGCCGTAGTGGCAGTCGAACACCGGCACGCCGTCGACCTTGGCCTTGATCACCGGGTCCAGGTCGAGTTCGATGAAGTCGCCGGGCTTGAAGGACAGCAGCTGCTCCACCGTAGCCGGTGCGGTGGCCAGCGTGGCCACCAGCTCCACCTGGGCCGACTGGATCTCGGTCTTCAGCAACTGCACCCAGCGGCGGTCGGGCTCGCCGGTGTCGCCCTGGCTGGCGGAGTACAGCACGTCGCGGATCGGCTCCAGCGTCGAGTACGGGAAGCACAGGTTCACCGAGCCGCTGGTGTCACCGATCTCCAGCGTGAAGGTGGTCGTCACCACACCGCGAACACCAGGTTCGGGTCGCAGACGATCAGCGCCGAGCCGCGCAGCGGCTTGACGCTGACGATGTTGAAGTTGGTGGGCACCACGATCTCGCGCAGGAAGGCGCTGTACTTCTGCACCTTGATGCCGCCGATGGACACTTCGGGGCTCTTGCGGATCAGGTTGAACAGACCGACGCGGATGTTGCGCGCGAAGCGCTCGTTCACCACCTCCATCGTCGGCATGCGGCCGCGGACGATGCGTTCCTGGTTGGCCAGGTCGTAGGGGCGCGGTCCGTCGCTCGGCGCTTCGTCCTGCTCGAGCGTCTGGCTTTCGCCGGTGATGCCCTGCAGCAACGCGTCGACTTCGTTCTGCGTGAGGATCTGTTGATTCATGCTTCGGTGCCGCCGAGGTGCCGCAGGGAACGCATCATTGGATGATGAAGTTCGAGAAATGCACTGCGCGCACCGGCCGCGGCTCCTCGTCCTCGCCCTTCTTGGCGGCGCCCGCGGCCGGCGGTTCCAGGCCAAGCGCGCGTTCGGTTTCGCGCAGCACCTCTTCGGCCAGCTTTTCCTTGCCCGCGCGTTCCAGCAGGTCGGACGAGCGCTTGTGCGCCAGCACCATCAGGATGTTGTTGCGGATGGCCGGCATGAAGACCTTGATCCTCTCGCCCGCCTTGGCATCGTTCAGCTCCAGTGAGATGCCGATCTGCGCGTAGCGCTCGGCCTCGCGGTCGGCCAGGTTGACGGTGAAGTTGTCCAGCGGCACGAACACCGGCACGGCCTTCGGGTCGCGCTTGGGCGCGGCCGTGGCATGGGCCGCCGCGCCGCCCTCGTCGTCGGCGTCCTCGGCCTCCTGCGCCGCATGCGCCTTGGACTTGAGCCAGAACACCGCGCCGCCGCCCACCGCCGCCAGCAGCACCAGCGCGGCCACGACGATGATGATCAACTTCTTCTTGCCTGCCTTGACGGGCACTGCGCCTTCGACGGCCGCGGCAGTGGACATGACACCTCCAGGGTTGGCGTTCCGCGCACGCGGCCAAGGCGCCGCGCCGGGTTCGTATGCGTACGATTATTGAAAGCCGGCGCAGACGGGCATAGCGCGAAAAGCGCCCTAAACCCGGCCGTATCGCCGCGGCGCCGGGCCGCGCGCCTTCAGGCGTACAGGTCGACGACGCCGCGCGCGCGCGGCGCCCGCGAGGCCGGCAGCGGCGCCGCGGCGCTGTCCAGCGCCGTGCGGCCACCGCCGGCCGGTGCGCGCGGGCTGTCCTGGCGGGCGTCACCGCGCTGCTCGCGGGCCTGTTCGAAGACACCGCCGCCGGTCAGTGTCAGGCCGTTCTCGCGCAGCGCACTGGCCAGCGCGGGCACGGCGTCCTGCAGGGCCTGACGCGTGGCGGCATGGGCCGCGCTGAAGTCGACCTGCGCCTGCGTGCCGTCCAGGCTGATGCGCACCTCGATCGGGCCCATCGCGGCCGGATTCAGTTTCAGCTGCGCATGGTCGATGCCGTCGCGCACCATCACACTGAGCTGCGAGCCCAGCACCGGCGCGAATTCGTTCGATCCCACCGGCGCCTTCACTTCGGCCTGCAGCGTCGCGGCGCTGTCCGCAGGCCGCGACACAGCGCCCGGCCAGCTGGCCGGTGCAGCCGGCAGGGCCGGCATCGACTCCCCCGTCGTGCGCGGCGCGACCATGTTCTCGCGTGGCAGGCCCAGGGCCTGCAACATCATGTCGGTGCCTGCTGCCGCGTCCTTGGCCTGCGCCGGCGCATCGGGCTGAGCGGTCAACGCGCTGCGTGCGCTGCGGGCGTCGGCCTGCCGCTGGGCCGCCGTCGGCAGCAGCGTGGCGAAGGCCGGCTCTGGCGCGGCGTGGTCCTGGGCTTCGGCCAGGGTCGCCGGCGCCCCCGCCAGGCGGGTCGCGGCTGTGCCGGATGGGTCTGCGGCAGCGACACCCCATACCGGCTCCGCGGCGGTCGCGGCGGGTGTGGCGGGTGTTGGGGGTGAGGCGGCTTCGGCCAGGGGCGCACGCGGCAACGGCAGGCTCGATACCCAGGCGGCCAGGTCGAGCGGCGCGTCGGCATCACGGCCCTGTGCCGGCGCATCGCTGTCGTCCGCGGCCTGCTGCAGCGCCAGGGTGTCGCCGGGCAAGGCGCTGGCGGCGGCTGTCACGCTTTCCGCATCCGAGGCCTTGCGCGCGCCGTGGGCGCGGCTGCCCGGCGTCGGGCGTGCGCCGGTGGCCTCGGGTTTGGCGTGGCCCGCGGCATCGGCCTTGGGGCCGTGGCCTTCGCGGCCGCCCGGCTCGGCGCGGTCGCCGGCTGGGTCGCCTTGCCGTGCCGCGGCCTGGTCCAGCGCCTGCGCAAAAGCCTGGCCGTCATCGGCGCCGGCCTGGGCCGGTCCGGGCGGGGTCAGCGCGGCCATCGGGCCGTTGGCGACGGGGGGGGTGGCGTTCAACATGGCGGTGACTCGAAGGCGGTGGGGTTCATTGCGGCAGCAGGCGATCGCGCTGGGTGTTGGGCCAGCGCATGCGCTGCGCCTGCTCGTCGGTCTGCTTCTGATCGCGCTGGCGGCCGGCATGGGCCAGCTCCGCGGCACGCCGCTCGATCAGCTTGCGCACCGAGGCCACGCGCCGCTCGCTTTCCATCAGCTCGCGCCGGGCCTGCGCCAGCTGCAGCTCGCCCAGCTCGGCCTGGCGCGTCTGCAGGGCCACGGCCTGGTCCAGGCGCTGCATGAAGCTGCGGTAGTACATCAGGATGTCCATCGTGCCGCCCTGGTGGAACTGGGCGGTCCAGCGGGCTTGGTATTCGCCGCGGTAGGCGAGCAGCTGGTCGCGCTGCTCGCGGGCGCGGCGTGCCGCATCGTCGGCACGGCGCAGCGCCGACTGCGCCTGGTCGCAGCGTTGCTGCTCGCGCTGCATCAGCACCTGCAGGGACTGCAAGCGCTGCATCACGATTCCACCAGCGCGCACAGGCGCGCAAAGCTGTCGTCCAGCGCCGCCGGCTCGTGCATGTCCTGCTGCAGCAGCGCGCTCAGCGGCGGGTACAGGCGCACCGCGGCGTCAAGCTCGGCATCGTGACCGGGCACATAGGCGCCCAACTGGATCAGGTCGCGGGCCTTGTTGTAGCGCGCCAGCAGCTGCCGGGCACGCCGCGCGGCGGCCACCTGCTCGCGGCCGGCCACGCTGCCCATCACGCGCGAGATCGAACGTTCCACGTCGATGGCCGGGAAGTGCCCCGCCTCGGCCAACTCGCGCGACAGCACGACATGGCCATCGAGAATGCCGCGCGCCGCGTCGGCGATCGGGTCCTGCGGGTCGTCACCCTCGCTGAGCACGGTGTAGAAGGCGGTGATCGAGCCCTGGCCGTTGAGGCCGTTGCCGCTGCGCTCCACCAGTTGCGGCAGCTTGGCAAAGCAGCTCGGCGGGTAGCCCTTGGTGGCCGGCGGTTCGCCGATGGCCAGCGCGATCTCGCGCTGCGCCATCGCGTAGCGTGTCAGGCTGTCCATCAGCAGCAGCACATGGCGGCCCTGGTCGCGGAAGTGCTCGGCGATGGCAGTGGCGTAGTTGGCACCTTGCATGCGCACCAGCGGCGCGGCGTCGGCCGGTGCGGCCACCACCACGCTGCGCGCGCGGCCCTCTTCCTCGAGGATGTCTTCGATGAACTCCTTGACCTCGCGGCCGCGCTCGCCGATCAGCCCGACGACGATGACGTCGGCCGCGGTGTAGCGCGCCATCATGCCCAGCAGCACGCTCTTGCCCACGCCGGTGCCGGCAAACAGGCCCAGGCGCTGGCCGCGGCCGACGGTGAGCAGTGCGTTGATGGCGCGCACGCCGGTGTCCAGCGGCGTGCGCACCGGGTCGCGGTCCATGGCATTGATGGCGCGGCGCACCATCGGCTCGGTGCGCACGTTCTGCAATGGGCCCATGCGGTCCAGCGGCTTGCCGTGGGCATCGACCACGCGGCCGAGCAGGCCGACGCCGACCGGGAGGTGCAGCCCGCGGTCCTCGCTGCGCCGCCACGGATGGTTCTCCTTGCCGAAGCAGGGTGCGGCATGCGGAGCAGGACAGGGCTGCACCAGCGCGCCGCTGGTCAGGCCCTGCAGCTCGCCGTTGGGCATCAGGAAGGCGCGGTCGCCGTTGAAACCCACCACCTCGGCCATCACGCCCGGCTGGCCGGGGCCGACCGAGACATCGCGCACCTCGCACACCGAGCCCACCGGCACGCGCACGCCGGCGGCTTCGAGCACCAGGCCAGTGACGCGCACCAGCGTGCCGCTGGCGTCCAGCGGCTGCGGCAGTGCTGCGTAGTCCTGCAGATCGGTCAGGTAGCGCGACCACAGCGCCGCGCGGGTCTCGGCGGGCATCGGCCGGAAAGGCGTCATGGTGTGGCCTCGGTCTCGGGGCCGGGTTCGCTCCAGGCCAGCTCGCTGCCCAGCACTGCCGCAGCCTGGCGCCAGCGCGCTTCGATGCGCGCGTCGATCTGGCCGAGGTCGGATTCGATCAGGCAGCCGCCGCGCTCGATACCCGGCTGCGCCAGCAGCCGCGCGCCGCGGGCCTGCAGCGCCTCGGCCGCGCCGGCAGCCACGAGGGCGTGGTCGTCCGGATGCACCAGCACGCGGATGTGCCGCGCACTTTGCAGCACCGCGTTGACCGCCTGCGCGGCCGCCTCGGCCACCTGCTCGGGATGGGCCTGCAGCTCGGCGCGCACCACGCGCCGCGCCAGCATCACCGCGGCTTGTGCCACGGCCTGGGCCATCTGCTGTTCCAGCGCCTCGATCTGCGCATCGAAGCCCTTGAGCAGCTGGCCCAGCTGCGCGGCCATCTGCGTGGCGAAGGACTGCTTGAAGCTGTCCAGCGCCACCAGCCCGTCGCGGTAGCCGTCCTGGTAGCCGGCCTGTCGGGCAGCGGCCACCTGGGCCTGCACGGCAGGCTTGTCGGGCGCGGCGGGGGCTGCCGCGTCGGCAGCGGCCGGCGCAGCCGGGGAGTCGAGTTCCGTGTTCAGCGTGTCCGGGCTCCAGGCTGCGAACTGCCCCAGCTCCTCGCG
>JAGTRL010000289.1 GCA_018261815.1 Pseudomonadota bacterium | reverse complement strand
GAGCAGCGTGCGCCGCAGCAGCATGTTCAGGTTGGACGTGCCTTCCTGCGAGAGCGGGATCTGCAGCGCGCATTCGAAGGTGCCGGCTGCGGCCGGAAACTTCAGGTTGACGTCCTGCGCTGCCAGCGTCCGCTTCGCGTGTCGCGCAGCGCGCGCGTGCGCTTGACGGTGTCCAGGTCGGAGGCGAGCAGCGCCGAACCCGCCGCCGCCGGCGGGGGGAAGCAGTGCCAGGCTGTTGGGCAACTGCTTGCGCTCTAGACAGCCGTTGCGGTAGCCCGAGTCCTTGCGGTATCCGCCCACCACCTCGGGCGAGGCCGGCGGCGGCGTCTGGCAGCCCGCCAGCAGGGCGGCCGCCAGGGCCAGGACGCAAATTGTCGGCGCAGGCATCGTCGCGAATGTCTCGTGGGTGTGGAATCGCGGGCGTGCAAACTGCGCCCTGTGCGGGGGCAATAATGAGCCGATGGCCTCGCCGCACCCTGTACCGAAAGCCCCCGAGGCGGTGGACGAGGCTGCGCGCCGCACGCCACTGCTGGCCGAGACCGAGGTGCTGGTGCTGGGCGGCGGCCCGGCCGGCATCGCCGCGGCGGCCAGCGCGGCGGCGGCCGGCCGCCAGGTGCTGCTGGTCGAGCGCTATGGCTTCCTGGGCGGCATGGGCACGGCGGCAGGCGTCACCAATTTCTGCGGCCTGCATGCCAACGTGCATGGCGAAATGCGCCGTGTGGTGCACGGCGTGGCCGACGAGCTGCTGCAGCGCATCGACGCGCTCGGCGGGCTCAGCGAGCCACATTCGATCTTCGGCCGCACGCTGGCGCAGGCCTACGACAACGCGGCCTACAAGTGTGCGGCGGACGAACTGCTGCTGGCGCGTGGCGCACGGATGCTGTTCCATGCGCTGGCCTGCGGCGCGCGCCTGCGCGATGCCGGCCACATCGATGCGCTGCTGGTCGAGACGCGCTCGGGCCGGCGCGCGATCCGTGCGCAGACCTTCATCGACGCCTCGGGCGATGGCGACCTGTTCGCCTGGGCCGGCGCGCCCTGGGAACAGGGCGATGCCCAGGGCGAGATGCTGTACCCAACGCTGATGTTCCGCGTCGGCGGGGTCGACGATGCGCGCGCCGGCGAGGCCTGGCGCCAGGTGGGCCCGCGCATGGCCGAGGCGCAGCGCGCCGGCCGCCACCGCTTCGCGCGCCAGGGCGCGATCCTGCGGCCGATGAAACATGCGGGTGAATGGCGCGTCAACGTCACGCAGATCCGCAACGACCAGGGCCGCGCGATGGACGGCACCGACGCACTGCAGCTGTCGGCCGGCGAGGTGGAGGGCCGGCGCCAGGTGCGCGAGTTCTTCGCCTTCCTGCGCGCCGAGATGCCGGGCTTCGACAACGCCTACCTGCTGGACATTGCGCCGCAGGTCGGCATTCGCGAGACGCGGCGTCTGCTCGGCCGTGCCGTGCTGACGGACGAGGAGGTGCTCGGCTGCGCCAACTTTGCCGACAGCATCGGCGTCAACGCCTGGCCGCTGGAGCAGCATGTGGCCGGCGACGTGCGGTGGAGCTGGCCGGCCGAAGGCTCGCGCGGCTTCAACCAGCTGCCCTGGCGCATGCTGCTGCCGCAGCGCGTGCACAACCTGCTGGTGGCCGGACGCTGTGCATCGATGAGCTCGGCGGCGCAGTCGGCGGCGCGCGTCAGCGGCGGCTGCTTCGTCATGGGCGAGGCCGCCGGGCTGGGCGCGGCGCTGGCGCTGCGCGCAGGCTGCGCCCCGGCCGACATCGACGTGGCCGCGCTGCAGCGCGCGCTGCAGGGCCAAGGCGCCTACCTGGGAGACGACATCGAATGACCCTGCCCGAAGACTGCCGTTCGCTGGACGAGGTGCGCGCCGAGATCGACCGGCTCGACGAACAGATCGTGCGCCTGCTGGCCGAACGCGGCGGCTATGTGCTGGCCGCCGCGCGCTTCAAGCGCAGTGCCGCCGACGTGCGCGCGCCGCAGCGGGTGGAGCAGGTCATCGCAAGGGTGCGTGAGCTGGCTTTGCAGCACGGCGCGCTGCCCGACGTGGTGGAGCACACCTACCGCACGCTGATCGAGGCCTTTACCGACGCCGAGCACCGGCGCTGGCAGCAACGATGATCGCCGTCGAGACGATCGAGCGGCCGGCCGGCGAAGCCGACGAGCGGGCGGCCCTCGAGGCCATCGACCGCGACGGCGGCGTCTGGCTGGGTTGCGATGTCAGCGCGCCGGGTGTGTTCCGCTGCCAGGCCCACGCGGCGCTGGACCCGCTGCTCAGCTTCTTCCTCGATGGCCGCCGGCTGCGTGTGCTGCCGCATGGCGATACCGGCCGCGCGCTGGCCGCAGGTCTGGGCGCGCTGGCGAGTTTCGAGCCGGTGCTGGGCCGACTCGAACTCGACCTGCCTGCCGCGGCCGAGGGCCCGCATCCGGCGCTGGCCACGCTGCGCCGGGTGCTGGCCGAATTCGATATCCGCTCGCCGGCCTTCGGCTTCTACGGCACGCTGGCCTTCGACTACTACCGCCTGGCGCCGGGCGAGACGCTGCCCGACGACGGCCGGCGCCGCCTGGTGCTGGTGTTGCCGCAGCGCGTGCTGTGGGCCGACGACGCGGGCCGCCGCTGGCTGGAGTTCCGCTTTCCCGCGCTGGCGCCACGGCCCGGTGCGCAGGCCGCCGTGGAGCCGGTGCAACTGCAGCGCTTCGACGACGACCTGCCCCGTGGCGGCCATGCCGCGGCAGTGGCGCGCGGCGTGGAGCTGATGCGCCGCGGCGAGCTGTGCTCGCTGGTGCTGTCGCAGACCTTTCGCCGCCAGGTGCAGGTGGATGCGGCGAGCGCGTTCGCGCGGCTGCGCCGCGACAATCCCTACCCGGCGATGTTCTTCGCCCACCTGGGCGGCGGCGAGCGGGTGTTCGGCGCCTCGCCCGACGTGCAGGTGCGCGCCGATGCCGACTGGGTGGAAACCGCACCGGTGTGCGGCACCTTCCGCCGCGGCGCCGACCCGGTGGATGACCATGAGCAGGCCAAGGCGCTGGTCAATTCCGAGGTGGACGAGGCCTCGCTGGCGCTGTGCGCCGATTCCGACCGCAACGACAAGGCGCGCGTCTGCGAACCGGGCACGGTGGAACTGCTGGCGCGGCGGCGCGTGCATTTCTTCAGCACCATCATCCACACCATCGACCACACGCGCGGCCGGCGCCGCGCCGATGTCGACGCACTGGACATCGTGCTGGCCCATGCCACGCCGGCCACCGTCACCGGCATGCCCAAGGCGGACGCGCGTCGCGTCATCGACGCGCTCGAAGCCGGCTGGCGCGGCTGGTATGCCGGTGCGGCAGTACGCATCGCCAGCGACGGCAGCTGCGAGGCGCTGACGATGCTGCGCTTTGCGCGGCTCGCCGGCGGCTGGGCTGAGGTGCGCACCGGCGGCAGCCTGCTCGCCGATTCCGACCCGTCGCGCGAGGAGGCCGAAACCCAGCTCAAGGCCGAAGCCATGTTCCGCGTGCTGGCCGGGCAGTCGCCGCGCGTGCCGGTGGCGGCTGCGGCGGCGCCGCCGCCCAGGCGGGTGTGCTTCGATGATGGCGGCGATGCGCTGGTCGCGCTGGCGCGCGAGGCGCTGCTGCAGGCCGGCTGCCACTTTGCCGACGACGCGCCGATCCATGTGCTGGGCGACGGTCCGCTGCCCAGTCTGCGTGAGCAGATTCAGGCGACGGGCCGACCGACACTGGCGCTGAACAACGCCGCGCTGCGGCTGCTGGAGCTGGACGGCGCCGTGCTCGACGCACTGCCGCTGCCGCAGTACGGCCGCGCGCTGGCCAGTCGGGCCGTGTCCGATGGCCTGCTGCAGCCCCTCGGCGCGTTCAATGCCGGCGTGCATGCCACGCACCGGCTGATGGCCGAGGGCCTGCCGCCCGGCTGGACGCTGCTGGCGCAGGGCGCGGACGGGCGTGTGGTGGCAGCGCTGCAGGCCGAGCGCCGCGTCGTCGCGCTGGCCTTCCGGCCCGACGCGCTGCGCTCGCTGCAGCATGGCGCCGGCCGCCGAGCGCTGGTGGCCGCGCTGCAGTGGCTGGCCGAGGGCGCTGCATAAAATGACCCGAACCTCAATGGATGGAGACAAGCGCATGTTGATCCGTGGAACCCTGCTGCTCGCCGGCCTGCTGTTTGCGGCCGTGGCTCCGGCGGCGGCCCAGGCGCCTTGGCCGAGCAAGCCGATCCGCATCGTCGTGCCCTACGGGCCCGGCTCGTCGCCCGACGTGCTGGTGCGCCTGTTCAGCGACAAGCTGGGCAAGACCCTGGGCCAGCCGGTGATCGTGGAGAACAAGCCGGGCGCCGGCGGCAACACGGGTACAGACTACGTGGCCAAGGCCGCGCCGGACGGCTACACCTTCTTGGTCAGCACCAACGGACCGCTGGTCTACAGCACGGTGTTCAACCCCAAGCTGCCCTACGACCCCTTCAAGGACCTGGCGCCGGTGACGCTGGCCGGCGTGCAGCCCAACGTCTGCGCCGTGTCCAACGACATGAAGGTCAACGACGTCAAGGGCTGGGTCGAGGCGATGAAGAAGGACCCGGGCAAGTACAACTACTCGTCCACCGGCGTCGGCTCGATGTCGCACCTGTCGGTGGAGATCGTCAAGCTGAAGAGCGATTCCTACGCGGTGCACCTGCCTTATGCGTCCTCGCCGCTGGCCATCCTGGCCATCCTGCAGGGCGACGTGCACTTCGCCTGCGTGCCACCGGTGGCGGTGATGCCGCAGGCCAAGGCCGGCAAGCTCAAGGCCATTGCCGTGACCAGCGCCAAGCGCAGCAAGCTGGCACCGGAGCTGCCGACGATGGCCGAGTCCGGCTTCCCGGACATCCAGGCGCTGGCCTGGATGGCCATCATGGCGCCGGCGAAGACGCCGCCGGACATCATCAACCGCATGAGCAAGGAGATCTCTGCCATCCTGGCCGAGCCCGAGACACAGCAGAAGCTGGCCGTGGCCTACATGGAAAGCGTGGGCTCGACGCCCGAGGAGCTGGCGAAGTGGATGGTCGAGGAGCGCAACCGCTGGGCACCGGTGATCAAGCA
>JAGTRL010000288.1 GCA_018261815.1 Pseudomonadota bacterium | reverse complement strand
AAGTCGAAGACAGCCTCCGGCCGGGCCTCCATCTCGAGGGTGTCGCAAAGCACCCTGCGCGAGTGCGGATGCGGCGGCGCCCGAGGCGGCCCACGTCAGGGCGTGATGACGATCAGCACGTTGCAGGGCGCGAATTCGATCAGGCTCTGCGACACGGACGCGCCGCGCCACCAACGCGCGGCCCAGCCTTCCAGGTGCTTGTGGCCGAGCACGATCAGGTCGGCGTGCACGGCGGTGGCCACGCGCACGATCTCGTCCACCGCGTTGCCCGCGACCACCTCGCCCTGGGCCTCGAGCCCGGCAGCGCGCAGACGCTGCAGCCCGCCATCGAGCACCGTCTGGTAATGCGCCCTCTCGTCGCTTTCCACCGTCGGGCTGAAGGCCCAGGCATCGACCGCCACCATCGCCATCGGCGGCACCATCACCGCCACCAGGTGCAACCGCGCCTGGCTCCACTGGCCGATCTCCTGGCAATCGAGCAGGGCGCGCTGCCCTGATTCGGAGCCGTCATAGGCGAGCACGATGGTCTTGTACACAACCCGTCTCCTCGAAGTAGCCGCTGCCGGCGCGTCGCTGCCCGGGGCTGGGCATGACGGCGTCATCGTAGGTGGCATTGTGGTGTTCGGCAACGGCCGTTTTCGGCGCCCACCGCAGCGAGCGGCGCTCAACCGCCCCGAGTCGGCGCACGCAGTGTCATCGCCAGCAGCGTCAAGGCCGCGAAGCCGGCGCCGGCCAGGAACGTGACGGCCGAGCCCACGCTGTCCCACAGCAGACCAGCGACGACGCTTGACACCAGCAACGCCAACCCGCTGAGCAGGTTGAAGAAGCCAAAGGCGGTGCCGCGCAGATCGGCCGGTGCGGTGGCCGCCACCATCGCCGCCAGCAGGCCCTGCGTCATGCCCATGTGCAGGCCCCACAGCGCCACGCCGAGCCCAAGGCTCCACCAGCCGCCGGCCGAGGCCAGCACCAGGTCGGCGGCGATCAGCACCCCCAGCCCCGCGGCCAGCAGCCGCCGGTGACTGATGCGGTCCGACAGCTTGCCGAAGGGGTAGGCAGACAGCGCGTAGACGGCACTCATGCCCACCATCACCAGCGGCACCAAGGCCACGGGCACGCCCAGCTGCGATGCGCGCAGCACCAGGAACGCCTCGCTGAAGCGCGCCAGCGTGAACACCGCACCGATGCCCACCACCCACCAGTAGCCGCGCCCCAACCGGGCCAGCGCCTCGCGGCGGATCGGGTTGACGGCCATGCGAGTGCGGTCGTGCACCGGCTCGCGGATGCCCAGCCACAACAGCAGCACCGCCAGCACGGCAGGGATCGTCGCCACCCAGAACACGGCGCGAAAGTCGTTGGCCCAGGACAGCATCAGAGCGATGGCCAGCAAGGGCCCGACGAAGGCGCCCACGGTGTCCAGCGACTGGCGCAGCCCGAAGGCCGCGCCGCGCATCGCCGGCGCCGTGAAGTCGGCGACCAGCGCGTCGCGCGGCGCGCCACGCAGGCCCTTGCCGACGCGATCGACGAAGCGTGCCGCCACCACGACGCCAGCGCCTTGAGCCAGCGCGAACACGGGTTTGCTGAAAGCGCCCATGGCGTAGCCCAGCAGCGCCAGGCCCTTGCGCCGGCCCAGGTAGTCGCTGAGTGCGCCGGAGAACACCTTGGAGATCAGCGCGGTGGCCTCGGCCACGCCTTCGATGAGGCCCACCGCCAGGACGCTGACGCCGAGCGTGCCCACCAGGAACAGCGGCAGCAGGCTGTGGACCATCTCGGAGGAGATGTCCATCAGCAGGCTCACGAAGCCCAGCACCCATACGCCGGTGG
The DNA here is from genome assembly GCA_018261815.1 of Pseudomonadota bacterium. Classification (GTDB taxonomy): domain Bacteria; phylum Pseudomonadota; class Gammaproteobacteria; order Burkholderiales; family Burkholderiaceae_C; genus Rubrivivax. The sequence goes on along the minus strand of JAGTRL010000288.1, from coordinate 3,281 downwards.
GCATGCGTGGCACGTCGGTCGGGCGGGAGCTCATGTGGGCGGCAGTGTCGCATCGGCGCCGCTGGGCAGCGGGCCATAGGCGTTCGCCGCATAAGCAGCCGCGAATTGCTTCGTTCTCCTGCACAGCGGGCGTTCCTAGCATGCCGCCCATGACTTCCACTCCCAGGAACCGACCCATGACTCGTTTCTCTCTTGCCCGCCGCCTTGCCGTGCTGGGCACCATCACCCTGGCCGCCGGTGCCGCGATGGCCAAGGACATCACGCTGCTGAACGTCAGCTACGACCCGACGCGCGAGCTCTACGTCGACTTCAACAAGGCCTTCGCCGCGCACTGGAAGGCGAGGACCGGCGACAACGTCATCGTCAAGCAAAGCCACGGCGGCTCGGGCAAGCAGGCGCGTTCGGTCATCGACGGGTTGGATGCCGACGTGGTGACGCTGGCACTGGCCTACGACATCGACGAACTGCACGACAAGGCCAAGCTGATTCCGGCCGACTGGCAGAAGCGCCTGCCGCACAACAGCAGCCCCTACACCAGCACCATCGTCTTCCTGGTGCGCAAGGGCAACCCGAAGAACATCAAGGACTGGGACGACCTGGTCAAGCCGGGCGTGTCGGTGGTGACGCCCAACCCCAAGACCAGCGGCGGTGCCCGCTGGAACTATCTGGCGGCCTGGGGCTATGCGCTGAAAAAAACCGGCGGCGACGCCAAGAAGGCGCAGGAGTTCGTGGCGCAGTTGTTCGCCAACGTGCCGGTACTCGATTCCGGCGCGCGCGGCTCGCTGATCACCTTCACCGAACGCGGCGTCGGTGACGTCTTCCTGAGCTGGGAGAACGAGGCCTTCCTGGCCACCAAGGAACTGGGGCCGGACAAGTTCCAGATCGTCGTGCCTTCGTTGAGCATCCTGGCCGAGCCGCCGGTGACCGTGGTCGACAAGAACGTCGAGCGCAAGGGCACGCGCGAGGTCGCCACCGCCTACCTGCAGTACCTGTACACGCCCGAAGGCCAGGAGGTCGCGGCGCAGAACTACTACCGGCCGATCGACCCGAAGGTGGCCGCCAGGTACGACAAGCAGTTCACCAAGGTGAGCCTGTTCACCATCGACGACGTGTTCGGCGGCTGGGCCAAGGCGCAGAAGACGCACTTCAGCGACGGTGGCATCTTCGACCAGATCTACACCCGCAAATGACGCCGGCTTGCTTGTTTTCCGCATAAGCAAGTTCGAAACCGTTCGTTTCCCGTTACTGGTGCGCTGCCTAGCATGCGCGCCAGTTGCCATTGCCTGGACCGTCATGCCTTTCCTTTCCCATTCGCGCGGCCGCCGCGCGCTGCTGCTGGCCACGCTGGCCGTGGGCACCGCCCTTCCCGCATTGGCTGCCGGCCCGACCTTGCTGAACGTCAGCTACGACGTGTCGCGCGAGTTCTACAAGGACTACAACGCCGTCTTCGCCGCGCACTGGAAAAAGACCACCGGCGACGACATCACGCTCAACCAGAGCCATGGCGGCTCCAGCCGGCAGGCGCGCAGCGTGGTCGACGGGCTGGAAGCCGATGTCATCACGATGAACCAGCACAACGACATCGACATCCTGGCCGAGCGCGGCAAGCTGGTGCCGCCCGACTGGGCCAGGCGGCTGCCCTTCAACAGCGCGCCGACCACGTCGGTGTCGGTGATCCTGGTGCGCAAGGGCAACCCGAAGAAGATCGTCGACTGGAGCGATCTGGGCCGCCCCGGCGTCGGCGTGATCATTCCCAACCCGAAGACCAGCGGCAATGGCCGCTACACCTATCTGGCGGCCTGGGGCGCGGGCCTAAAGTCGGGCTTGAGCCCGGACGCGGCCAAGGCGCTGGTGACGCGCATCTTCGCCAACGTGCCGGTGCTCGACGGCGGCGGGCGTGGTGCCACCACCACTTTCGCGCAGCGCAACCTGGGGGATGCGCTGGTCACCTTCGAAAGCGAAGTGCCGCTGATCATCAAGGAATTCGGCGACAAGTTCGAGGTGATCTACCCCAGCCGCACCATCCTGGCCGAGAACCCGGTGAGCGTGGTCGACAAGGTGGTCGACAGACGAGGCACGCGCAAGCCGGCCGAGGCTTACCTGCAGTTCCTGTACACCGATGCTGGCCAGGAGGTGGCCGCCAAGCACAACCTGCGTCCGCGCAGCGAGAAGGTGCTGGCCAAGTACGCGAAGCAGTTCCCCAAGCTCAACACCTTCACCGTGGACGAGGCCTTCGGCGGCTGGACCCAGGCGCAGAAGGAGCACTTCAACGACGGCGCCACCTACGACCAGGTGATCGCTGCCGCCAAGTCGCGCTGAGCCGCACCGGAAGCCGGCAGTGATCCTGTCCCGCACCCTGCTCAAGCGCCACAGCGTGCTGCCCGGTTTCGACCTGGCGCTGGGCTTTGCGCTGCTTTACCTGAGCCTGATCGTGCTGCTCCCGCTGTCGGCCGCGTTCCTGAAGACCTTCACCATGACCTGGGCGGCCTTCTGGGACGCGGTGAGTTCGCCGCGCGTGGTGGCTTCGTACCGGCTGACCTTCGGCGCGTCCTTCGCCGCGGCGCTGCTCAATGCATTCTTCGGCCTGATCGTCGCCTGGGTGCTGGTGCGCTACGAGTTTCCGTTCAAGCGCCTCATCGACGCGCTGGTCGATCTGCCCTTCGCGCTGCCCACGGCGGTGGCCGGCATCGCGCTGACGGCAATCTATGCCGAGAACGGCTGGATCGGCCAGTTCCTGCCCTTCAAGGTGAGCTTCACGCCGCTGGGCGTGTTCGTGGCGCTGGTGTTCATCGGCGTGCCCTTCGTCGTGCGCACCGTGCAGCCGGTGCTGGAGGACGTGAACCGCGAGCTGGAAGAAGCCGCGGCCACGCTGGGCGCCAGCCGCTGGCAGACGTTCACCAAGGTGATCCTGCCGATCGTGCTGCCTGCCCTGCTGACCGGCTTTGCGCTGGCCTTTGCGCGCGCGCTGGGTGAATACGGCAGCGTCATCTTCATCGCCGGCAACATGCCGATGATCAGCGAGATCACGCCGCTGCTGATCATCACCAAGCTCGAGCAGTACGACTATGCCGGCGCCACCGCCATCGCGGTGGTGATGCTGGTGACCAGCTTTGCGCTGCTGCTGCTGATCAACAGCCTGCAGACCTGGGCGCGCAAGCGCCAGGGGGGCGTATGAGCGCGCTGCGCCGTCCCAAGCGCTCATGCCCCCGCTTGGCGCGGCGGCACGCCGTGCCTGGGGTGCACCCATGAACACCTTGGCGGTCCCTGTTGCCGTGGCAGCG
>JAGTRL010000011.1 GCA_018261815.1 Pseudomonadota bacterium | reverse complement strand
CCTTGGAGAATCGTGTCGCTCGAAGCTGGGGCAACAACTCTAAACCCCGTCAGCTGGGGATCGGTTTGCAGCGTTAACCTCTCCAAGATGCAACGGCACACAAACCCAATTTATGAACGTTAGCTCCTTGAGTGAACAAAGCGCCCTGCGCTTGGTCGACATCGTCGAGTTGAAGTGGATGCTGGCCGGCGAAGGCCTGCATGTGCATGTGGAAAGGCTGCAGTCCGATCCGGACTACGCACGCGAGTGCTTGGTGGCCGCGGAACGCTCGGGCAATGCCACGGTGCGCCAGGTCGCATCGAAGCTGCGCGCCCGCCTCGACAGCAGCAGCGGCGGCTGACCAGCGCGGCCACCGATCGGATTCAACCCGCTGCCTGGCGCTGCCGCGCCAATTCGGCCCCCCGGGCCAGTGCCTTGAGCTTCTTCAGCGCCAGCTCGCGGTTCATCGGTGCCAGGCCGCAGTTGGTGCAGGCGATCAGGTGCTCGCGCGGCACGTATTGCAACGCCAGGCCGATGGTGTCGGCCACCTCCTCGGGCGTTTCCACCTGGTCGCTGGCCACGTCGATCACACCGACCATCACGTCCTTGCCCTTCAGCAACGCCATCAGCTGCGGCGGCACATGCGAGTGCACGCACTCCAGGCTGACTTGCTGGATGGAACTGCGCGCCAGCGCCGGCAGGATCTTCTCGTATTGACGCCATTCCTCGCCCAGGCTCCTTTTCCAGTCGATGTTGGCTTGGATCCCGTAGCCATAGCAGATGTGCACGGCCGTCGTGCAGGTCAAGCCCTGCGCGGCACGCTCCAGCGCGGCAATGCCCCAGGTGTTGACCTCATCCATGTAGACATTGAAAGCCGGCTCGTCGAACTGGATGATGTCCACGCCGTCGGCCTGCAGCGCCAGCGCCTCCTGGTTCAGCAACTCGGCGAAGGCCATCGCCAGTTTCACCCGGTCGCCGTAGAAGCGGTCGGCCACGGTGTCGACGATGGTCATCGGGCCGGGCAGCGTGAACTTGATCTTGCGATCCGTGTGCGCGCGCAGGAAGCGCGCTTCCTTGTCGTGCACGCGGCCCCTGAGCTTCAGCGCCGACACCACCTGCGGCACCATCGCCTTGTAGCGGTCGGCGCGGATGCCCATCTCGACCTTGTGATCGAAGTCGATGCCCTCGACCTGCTCCAGGAAGCCGTGCACGAAGTGCTGGCGGCTCATCTCGCCGTCGCCGATGATCGACAGGCCCGCGTCCTCCTGTGCCTTGATCCACAGCAGCGTGGCGTCGAGCTTGGCCTGCTGCAGTGCCGCGCCTTCGGCCTTCCACTGCGGCCACAGCTTCTGCGTCTCGGCCAGCCACTCGGGCTTGGGCAGGCTGCCGGCGATGGCGGTATCGAACATCGTTGTCTCCTCGGGTTGTGGATGGTCACCAGGCGTCGACAAAGCCGCGGCGCTGCGCCAGCGGCCGGCCAGCCACGCTGCGCAGGCCACGCTGCAGCCAGTCGCGCGTCTCGGCCGGATCGATGACATCGTCGATCTCCAGATGGCTGGCCATGTTGAGTGCCTGGCCCTTGGCGACCGCGTCGGCCACCAGGCGCTCGAACAGCGCCTCGCGCTCTTCGGGCGCGGCGGCTTCCAGCTCCTTGCGGAAGCCCAGGCGCACCGAGCCCTCGATGCCCATCGGGCCGAACTCGCCGCTGGGCCAGGCGGCGATCGCCACCGGTGCGTGGAAGTGCCCGGCGGTCAGTGCCATCGCCCCCAGGCCATAGCCGCGGCGCAGCATCACGCTGAACACCGGAATGCGCAGCGACGCGGCGGTGACGAACAGGCGGCCGGCGCGGCGCACCATGGCCGTCTTCTCGCTTTCCGGGCCGACCATGAAGCCGGGTGTGTCGACGAAGGTGATGATCGGCAGAGCGAAGGCATCGGCCAGTTGCATGAAGCGCGCGAGCTTGTCACAGCCGGGGGCGTCGAGCGCGCCGCCCAGGTGGCGCGGCTGGCTCGCCACCACCGCCACCGCCTGGCCGCCGATGCGGGCCAGCGCGGTGATCACGCCGACGCCGAAATCGCGGCGCAGTTCGAGCACGCTGCCTTCGTCCATCACGGTGTTCACGATGACGCGCGGGTCGTACAGCGCATTGCGGTTGGCCGGCAAGGCCAGGCGCAACGACAGCGCGTCGCCACCGGCTGCGGCGCTGGCCGACAGCGGGCCCTGGAAGTAGCCCAGGTAGCGCCTGGCCGCGGCCACCGCCGCGGCTTCATCGGCCACCTGCAGGTCGATCACGCCGTTGGGGCCCTGCACGCTGACCGGTCCGACCTCGTCGGCGTGCACGCGGCCCAGGCCGCCGCCTTCGATCATCGCCGGGCCGCCCATGCCGATGCTGGCGTTGTCGGTGGCAATGACCACGTCGCAGCAGCCCAGCAGTGCGGCATTGCCCGCGAAACAGCGGCCGGAAACGATGCCCACCACCGGCACCTGGCCTGACAACCGGGCGAAGCGCTGGAAGGTGGTGCAGTGCAGCCCGGCGATGGTGATCGAATCCACATCCCCCGGACGGCCGCCACCGCCTTCGGCAAACAGCACCAGCGGCAGGCGCTGGGCGTCGGCGATCTCCAGCAGCCGGTCGCTCTTGCGGTGGTTGAAGTAACCCTGCGTGCCGGCCAGCACGGTGTAGTCGTAGGCCATCACCGCCACGCGCGAACGTTCGGCGCCGAACTGCGCCGCATTGACGCTGCCGGTGGCGGTGATCAGGCCGTCGGCCGGTGTGTTGCGCTGCAGGTCGTCCAGGCCGCGGCGGCTGCGCTGCGCCGCCACCGCATGGGCGCCGTATTCGAGCAGGCTGCCGGCGTCGAGCAGGTCGGCGACGTTCTCGCGCGCAGTGCGTCCACCCTGTGCGCGGCGCCGCGCGACCGCGTCGGGGCGAGAAGCATCTTCGAGCAGTTCGCGGCGGTCGAGCAGCACCTGCAAGTCGGCGCGCGGCACACGCGGGTCCGGTGGCGGCGTGGCCTTGGGAGGCGCGACGGGCGCTGCACCCGGCTCCAGCTCGACCAGCGTGCTGCCCTCGTCGACCACATCGCCCACCGCCGCGGCGATGGCACGCACGATGCCCGGCACCGGCGCCTCCAGCGGCACCTCCATCTTCATCGCCTCCAGCAGCAGCAGTGTCTGCCCAGCGGCCACCGCCTGGCCGACCATGACCTCGATGCCGATCACCGAGCCGTGCACCGGCGAGCGCAAGGCCTTGCGCGACGTTCCCATCCAGCTCCTCCGACGCAATGCCCCGCGGGCACTCCAGGTGCGTGCATTCTCCTCGCTGTCGCGCCACGGCTGCGGCGGCGCAAGGCCGATCCCATAGACTGCATGATTGCCCAGCACGATCCCCAGCATGTCGGAACACGTCGAAACCCAGCCTGCGGCGGCCCGCGCGGTGGCCGCGTCGGGGCTCGACGCGGCCACCGCGACGGCCCTGCTGCAGCACAGCGCCTGTGCCATCGCGCTGTGCGACGCGCAAGGCCGCATCACCTGGTGCAACCGCACCCTGCTCGACCTGTCCGGCGGCGCGCCAGCGGAAGGCCGCGGCCAGGGTCTCGCACTGCTGCTGACCCTGTCCGGGCCGGACACGCAACTGCTCGAGGACGCCTTGCGCGAAGGCCGCAGCTGCCAGCTGGGCGACATGCGCGTGGGTGGACCGAGCGGCAGTTGGTGGCGCGTCCAGATCAGCGTGCTGCCGGACGGCCGCCGTGCCACGCACTGGAGCTCGGTGGACGAGCTGCATCACCAGTCGACCGAGGCACGCCGCCTGGCCGAGCTGCTCGACCTGGCGCAGGACTTCGGCCGCCTGGCCGTGTGGGAGCGCGACACCCGCTCCCTGCAGGGCCGCTGGGACCGTCACATGTACCGCTTCTGGGGCCTGTCCGAAGGCGACGGCACGCCCGATTTCGAACGCGCCTCCGAGTCGGTCCTGGCCGAGGACCAGGCCGGCGTGAAGCAGGCCTTCCGTCATTCGATCCGCCATGCCGGCACCTATTCGCATCGCTACCGCGTGCGCGCCGCCGATGGCGTGATACGCCATGTGCATTCGCAATGGGTGGTCAAGGACGGAGCGGCCGGCGTGCCCGAGCGGGTGCTGGGCATCCTGATGGACGACACCGAGGCCTGGGACCTGGCCCGCTCCTACGACACGACGGTGCAACAGCTGAGCCTGGCGCTGGAGCTCGGCAACATCGCGGTCTGGCGGCATGACCTGCAAAGCGATCGCGTGCACTTCAGCGACGGCACTTTCAAGCTGCTGGGCCGGCCGCGCAGCGCCGAGCCGATGGATGCGGCGGCGCTGATCGAGCTGTCGCACCCCGACGATCGGCAGGCGCTGCTGACGGGCCTGCAGCGCACGCGCGAGAGTTCGCTCCCGGTCGATCTGGAGACGCGCTTCCGGCACGCCGACGGCGGCTGGCGGCACGTGCTGACGCGCAGCGTGGTGCAACGCGACGCGCAAGGCCAGCCGATGGCGGTGCTGGGCGTCGGCATGGACATGAGCGAGCGCGTCGAAAGCGGCAAGCGCCAGACCGAGCTGATGCGTCAGTTCGAGCTGACCACGCGCGCTGCCGGCATCGGCTACTGGTGCGTCGAGGCCGGGAACAACCGTCCGCGCTGGAGCGAGCAGACCTTCTTGCTGCACGGCCTGTCGCCCGAGGCCGAGGCGCTGCCGATGCAGGAGTGGCTGCAGCGCTTCGTGCACCCGGCCGACCGCGAGCTGGTGCAACAGCGATACCGGGCCTGGGTGCGGCGCGGCGGGCCCAACCTGGTGCAGGAGATGCGCATCGTGCGCACCGACGGCGCGACGCGCCATGTGCTGAGCTATTCGCGGCTGGAGGGCAAGCCCGGCCACTACGATTTCTACGGCGTGCTGATGGACGTGACCGAGCGCCGCACCGCCGAGGCCGCGCTGCACCAGGCCAGCGAGCGGGCGGCACTGGCCACGCGCGGCGCCGGCATGGGCACCTGGGAACAGGATCTGGCCACGGGTCAGTCGCACTGGGACGAGCAGATGTGGCGGCTGCGCGGGCTGCAGCCTCGGGCACAGGCCTTGAGCGTGGACGAGCGCATGGCGCTGGTCCACCCCGACGACCGCGAAGCCACGTTGCGCATCCTGAACCGGGCCGAGATCGAGGGCCGTCTGTCGAACCTGGAGTTCCGTGTGCGCTGGCCCGACGGGCAGTGGCGCTGGATCGCCTCGCGTGCGATCGCGGTGCCCGACGAGCAAGGCCAGTTGACACGGCGCATCGGCGTCAACTGGGACATCACCGACATGCGCACGGCGCAGACCGCGCGCGAAGAGAAGCTGCTCGCGCAACGCGAGAGCCGGGCCAAGTCGCAGTTCCTGTCGCGCATGAGCCATGAGCTGCGCACACCGCTGAACGCGGTGCTCGGTTTCGCGCAGCTGCTGCTGACCGACGGCGAACGCGTCACGGCCGAGACGCGCAAGCGCCGGCTGGAGCAGATCCATGGCGCCGGTCAGCACCTGCTGTCGCTGATCAACGATGTGCTCGACCTGTCCAGCCTGGAAGGTGGCGAAATCCGCATCAGCGCGCAGCCCGTGCCGCTGCCGGCGCTGGTGGCCCAGACGCTGCCGCTGGTGGAGCGGCAGGCGCGGCAACGCAAGGTCAAGCTGCGCAACAGCGTGCTGGAGGGCGTGGCGCTGGCCGATGCCACGCGCCTGCGCCAGGTGCTGCTTAACCTGCTGACCAATGCCGTCAAGTACAACCGCGAAGGCGGCCAGGTGCTGGTCGAGGCCGAAGCAGCGGAAGATGGCGTGCTGCTGCGCGTCAGCGACACCGGCCGTGGCATGAGCGAAGCGCAGCTGCAGCAGGCCTTCGAGCCCTTCAATCGGCTGGGGCTGGAGAACGAGGGCATCGAAGGCACCGGCATCGGCCTGGCCATCGTCAAGGCATTGGTCGAACGCATGGGCGGCACCGTGCACGCACGCAGCGCACCCGATCAGGGCAGCGTGTTCGAGGTGCGGCTGCCCGAGGGCTCGGCACAAGGCAGCGCCGAAGCAACGCCGGCCTCGGAGAGCGTGGCTGTACCGGCGGTCTCGCGGCCGGCGGGCCAGCCGGGGCGGCTGCTGTATATCGAGGACAACCCGGTCAACCTGCTGATCGTGCAGGAGCTGCTGGCGCAGCGGCCCGACCTGCAGCTGCACACCGCCATCGACGGCCTCAGCGGCGTGAGCCTGGCGCTGAGCCACCGGCCCGACCTGATCCTGGTGGACATGCAGTTGCCCGACATCGACGGCCACGAGGTGCTGCGCCGGCTGCGCGCCGACGAAGCCACGGCCGCCATCCCCTGCATCTCGCTGTCGGCCAATGCCATGCCCGAGGACATCGAGCGCGCGCTGAAGGCCGGCTTCGACGACTACTGGACCAAGCCGCTGGACCTGCGCGTGTTCATGCGCTCGCTGGAGTCGATCTTCGGTGCGCCGGGCTGAGGTTCAATCCACCGTCTCGAGCAGGCCGCGCTTGCGCAACAGCGGCTCGACCGTCGGGCCGCGGCCACGGAAGGAGGCATAGGCCGCACCGGGCTCGATGCTGTTGCCGCTGGCATAGACATAGCGGCGCAGCAACCCGGCCACGCGCGGGTCGAAGGGATCGCCGGCTTCCTTGAAGGCCTCGTAGCCGTCGGCGTCCAGCACCTCGGCCCACAGGTAAACGTAGTAGCCCGCCGCATAACCCGAGCTGGAGAACAGGTGCTGGAAATGCACCAGCCGGTGGTTCATGCCGACGCCATCGGGCAGGCCCAGGCGGCGCAGTTGGTCGGCTTCCCAGGCACTCACGTCGGCCGGGATCTGTTCGAGCGGCAGCGAGTGCACCGCCATGTCGGCATGGGTGCTGGCGCAGTAGCGCACCGTCTCGTAGCCCTGGTTGAAGCGCCTTGCCGCCTGCATGCGTTCGATCAGCGCATCGGGGATCGGCTCATCGGTCTGCCAATGCCGCGCATGCTGCTTCAGCACGGCCGGCTCGGACAGCCAGTGTTCGAACAGCTGCGAGGGCAGCTCGACGAAATCCTTCAGCACGCTGGTGCCCGAAAGCCGCTCGTAGGTCACGTCGGACAACATGCCGTGCAGGCCGTGGCCGAACTCGTGGAACAGCGTGCGCGCATCCTCCATCGACAGCAGCGTCGGCGCCCCGGGCGCGCCCTTGGCGAAATTGTTGTTGTTCAGCACCACCGCCATCGCGTCCCGGCCACCGGGTTCATTGCGGCTTTGCTGGCGCAGCGTGCTCATCCACGCACCACTGCGTTTGGTGGCGCGCGCGAAGTTGTCCTGCAGGAAGACGGCCACCACCGCGCCGGCGGCATTGCGCACCTCGTAGGCCTTGACATCGGGGTGGTAGACGGGCAGGTCGGCGCGGGGGGTGAAGCTCAGCCCAAACAACCGATGCGCGCAGTCGAAGGCCGCCTGCACCACGCGCGGCAGCGGGAAGTAGGGCTTGATCTGCGCATCGTCGAGCGCGTAACGCTGCTGGCGCACCTTCTCGGCCCAGTAGCGCCAGTCCCAGGCCTCGATGGGCTGCGCTGCGGCGGCGGGCGAGTGCTCGCGCTTGACCTGCTGCAGCTCCTCGCGCTCGCGCTGCACCGCCGCCAGCGCGCGCGGCCAGACATCGTCGAGCAGCTTGTGCACCGCGTCGCGCGTGCCGGCCATGCTGTCGGTGAGCGCGAAGTCGGCATAGCTGGCATGGCCGTGCAGCGCAGCCTGCTCGGCGCGCAGCTCGAGGATGGCACGTGCCACCGGCCGGTTGTCGTGCTCGCCGTCGTGCTCTCCGCGGCCGACCCAGGCGCGCCAGGCCTGCTCGCGAAGGTCGCGCCGCTCGGAGAAGGTCAGGAAGGGCACGATCAACGATCGAGACAGCGTGATCACATGGCCGTCGGCCAGGCCGCGCTCGCTGGCCGCATGGCGTGCCACATCGCGCACGAAGCCGGGCAGCCCGGCGAGATCGGCCTCACCCTTCAGGACCAACTGGTACGAGGCCTCGTCGTGCAGCACGTTCTGCGCGAAGCGCGTGGTCAGTTCGGCCAGCCGCTCCATCACCTGCGCGTAGCGAGCCTGTGCCTCGGGCGCCAGGCGGGCGCCGGCGCGCACGAAGTCCAGGTGCGTGCGCTCCAGCAACCGGCGCTGCTCGGCCGTCAGCGACAGGGACTCGCGCTGCGCATGCAGCGCGTCGACGCGCTTGAACAGCCCGGCATGCATGAACACCGCGCTGTAGTGCGCCGACAGCGGCGCTGCCATCTCGCGCTGCACCGCCTGCAGCTCGGGTGAGGTCTGCGACGCCGTGAGGTTGTAGAACACCGATTCGATCTTCGCGAGCTGCCGCGCGCAGCGGTCGAAGGCGGCAATGGTGTTGTCGAAGCTGGGCGGCTCGGCCTGGGCGGCGATGGCATCCAGCTCCTCGCGGTTGGTCTGCATCGCCACCTGCAGCGCAGGCACGAAATGCTCGGTGCGGATCGCGTCGAAGGGCGGCAGGCCGTAGGGCGTGCCCCAATCTTCGAGCAGCGGGTTCGGGGACACGATCTGACTGACACGCTGGTCCATGGGGTGCTTGCTCCGTGCAGGCTCCGGCAGCGGCGGGAAGCCCCGCCCGGAGCGCGAGCGCGAATGATGCCATCGCGGCGCGGTGTCACCTCGGCAACAAGGGCTCGCATGAGGTCATCGGGATAATCCTCGGCAGCCTTACGGAGCCTGTGAATGACCGCCTTGAACCGCTTTTCCACCCTGGCCGGGCAGCGCCGCAGCGTCGATGGAGCAGTGCGCTTCGGCGTCACCGACGACTGGCTGCAGGGGCGCACTTGCTACGGCGGGCTGATCGCGGCGCTGTCCGTGGTGGCCATGCGCGACCGGGCCGGTGCTGCCTGGCCGGCGGACGTCGGCCTGCGCGCCCTGCAGACCTGCTTCGTCGCTCCGGTGAGTCCGGGCGAGGTGGACATCACGGCCACCGTGCTGCGCCAGGGCCGCAACGTATGCCAGGTGCAGGCCCAGGTGCGGCAGCTGGGCCAGGTGGCGGCCGTGCTGCTGGGCGTGTTCGGTGTCGAGCGTCCGTCAGCACTGCGCCCGCGCCTGCCGCAGCGGCCCGAACCGCAGCACGAGGCCGAGGCGCTGCCGGTGCCCCCACCCCGGCCGCACGGTGCGCCAGCCTTCCTGGAGCACTTCGACATGCGCTGGGCCGAAGGCGCGGTGCCCTTCAGCGGCGGCAACGGCCACACCAGCTGCATCCACATGCGCCTGAACCCGGACGAGGCCGCCAGCGTGTCCACCGAGCTGCAGTCCGTGCTGCTCGGCGACCTGTCGCCGACGCCGGTGATCGGCCAGCTGACCCAGCCCAGCGCCAACAGCTCGGTCACCTGGGAGCTGCAACTGCGGCCGGTGGACGCGGGCCTACCCAAGGGCTGGTGGCGTGCCGACAACGAGTCGTTGATGGTCGACGGTGGCTACGTCAACCAGTCGGCGCGACTGTGGGCGCCGGGCGGGCAACTCGCCGCCTATGGATATCAAGTGGTGGCGGTCTTCACCTGAAGGCCGGCCGAACTTGCGCCTACCATGTGCAGGTGTTCACGACCCGCCACCAGGCACTTCGATGGCTGCGCTGCCGCGACCCAGATGATAAGGCGCGCGGCGTGCGCGAGCTCGCCCCATCGGCCGAGGCCGGCGCGGCCGAGATCCTCGCCGAGCCGGTTGGCATCCCCGGCCGGCCTGCGCGCCCGGCACTGGTGGCACACACGCATCTGAAGCCGCGCTCCGTCCACAGCGTGCCGGGCCGCGCCGCACTGCTGCATGCGCTGGCGCACATCGAGCTCAATGCCATTGACCTGGCGCTGGACATCTGCTGGCGCTTCGCGAGCCTGCCGGAGGCCTTCTACCGGCAATGGCTGCAGGTGGCTCGCGAGGAGGCGCAGCACTTCGAACTGCTGCGCGACCATCTGGCCGCGCTGGGCTATCGCTACGGCGACTTCGACGCGCACGACAGCCTGTGGCAGATGGCCGAGCGCACGCGCCACGACCTGCTGGCGCGGCTGGCGCTGGTGCCGCGCACACTGGAAGCGCGCGGTCTGGACGCCTCGCCCGCGGTCAAGGCCAAGCTGCTGGCGGCCGGCGATGCGCGCGGCGGCGAGATCCTGGACATCATCCTGCGCGACGAGATCGGCCATGTGGCCGTCGGCAACCACTGGTATCGGTGGCTGTGCACGCAGCGCGGCCTGGACCCGCTGGCCACTTACGCCGAACTGGCCGTGCGTCATGGCGCACCGCGCCCGCGCGGGCCCTTCAACCTGCCGGCACGGCGCGCGGCCGGCTTCGACGAAACCGAACTGGCCGCGCTGGGTACCATCGCGCCCTGACCCCACCAAAGCGGACACAGGCCCCCATGCGCATCTTCGTCGCCGGCTTCCAGCACGAGACCAACACCTTCGCTCCGAGCCCGGCCGATTGGCCCGCCTTCGAAAGCGGCTCGGCCTTCCCGGCCTTCAGCAGCGGCGAGGCCATGCTCGACCGGCTTGGCGGCACCAGCCTGCCGATGGGCGGCTTCATCCGCGCCGCCCGGCAGCGCGGCTGGACACTGCTGCCCTCGGCCTGGGCCGGCGCCAGCCCGTCGGCGCATGTCACGCGCGACGCCTTCGAGCGCATAGCCGATCACATCGTTGCCGACGCGCGCAAGGGCGGCTTCGACGTCGTCTACCTCGACCTGCACGGCGCGGCAGTGGCCGAGCACGTGGACGATGCCGAAGGCGAGCTGCTGCAGCGGCTGCGCGCAGTGATCGGGGCGACGATGCCGCTGGTCACCAGCCTGGACCTGCATGCCAACGTCACGCGGCGCATGCTGCAGCATGCCAACGCGATGAGCGCCTACCGCACCTACCCGCACGTCGACGGCGCCGACACCGGCGCGCGTTGCGCCGATCTGCTGGCCGAGCTGTGGCAGCACGGGCGGCCCTGGGCCACGCACCAGGTGCGCCTGCCCTTCCTGCTGCCGCTGAATGCGCAGTGCACGATGATGGAGCCGGCGCGCGGCGTGTACGAACGATTGAGCGAGCTGGACGAGCGCAGCGGCGTGCGCCTGAGCTTCGCGATGGGCTTCCCGGCGGCCGACTTCGACGAATGCGGGCCGGTGATCTTCGGCCACGGTCCCGATGCGCAAGCCGTGCACAAGGCAGTGCAGCGCGTCGCGAACGAGGTGATGGAGCTGCGCCGCGACTGGGCGCTGGACCTGCTGAGCCCTGCCGATGCGGTGCAGCGCGCCCTGGCGCTGGCCGATCGCAGCGACAAGCCGGTGGTCATTGCCGACACGCAGGACAACCCCGGCGCGGGCGCCGATTCCAACACCACCGGCATGCTGCATGCGCTGCGCGCAGCTGGCGCCGGACGGCGTCATCCGGGCCAGGTGGCGCTGGGGCTGCTGTACGACCCGGCCGCGGCGGGCATCGCGCATGCCGTCGGCATCGGCGCGGAGATCGATCTGTCGGTGGGCAAGGCGGTGCGTTGCTTCGACGGCCAGCTCAGCGACCCGCCGGTGTCCGGCCGCTTCAAGGTGCTCAGCCTGAGCGATGGCGTGGTGCCGATGCACGGGCCGATGACGGCCGGCGGCACCGCCCACCTGGGCCTGAGCGCCGGTGTCGAGATCGAGGGCATCCGCGTCAACCTGGTCAGCGGCCAGTGCCAGATGCTCGACCTCGACCTGTTCCGTTTTCTGGGCGTCGAGCCCGAACGCATGAAGCTGCTGGTGAACAAGAGCTCGGTGCACTTCCGCGCCGCGTTCACGCCGATCGCCTCGCACATCCTGGTGGCGGTGGCGCCGGGCCCGATGGCCGCCAACCCGGCGACGCTGCCGTGGACGCGCCTGCCGGCCGGCGTCTCACGCATTCCCTGAGCCACAACCGCACGACGAGGAGGAACCACGTCATGTCACGGATCTGGTTTGCCAAAGGCCTGCGCGGCATGACTGCCAAGCGCATCCAGTCCGACCTGCTGCGCGCTGGCTTCAGCGCCGGGCCGCTGGACAAGTTCGTCGACGGCGATTTCGGCGGCCACACCGAAACCGCGCTGAAGGCGCTGCAGGCCCGGCGTGGCTTGCCCGTCAATGGCGCCGTCGATGTCGAGACCTGGCAGCAGCTGACCACCGACCCGCTGCCCACGCTGTTCGAGCGCTGCCTGGGCATGACCGCGCAGTTCGAGGGCCATGGCTTCGGCCTGCTGCAGGGCAACTTCGATGGCGCCGGGCTCACCTGGGGCATCATCGGCTATACGCTCAAGAGCAGGGGCCTACAGGCCATCCTGGCCGAGGCCGAGGCATCCGTACCCGGCACGCTGTCGCGGGTGCTGGGCCCGCTGCTGCCGACCTGGCAACGCGTGATGCATTTGCCGCTGGCCGATCAGATCGCCTGGGCCGATTCGATCAGTTCCGGGCCGAGCAAGACACGCGTTCCGCCCGAGTGGAAGGACGCGTTCGCGCGGCTGGGCGACGAGCCCATCGTCAAGCGGCTGCAGATGCAGCGCGCGTACGACAAGTACTTCGTGCCCTGCGCGCGCAGCGCCTGGACACTGGGCCTGCGCAGCGAACTGGGCATCGAACTGGCCTTCGACGTGCACGTGCAGAACGGCAGCTTCAAGCCCCATGCCTTTGCGCTGGCCGCCGCACTGCCCGCCAACACGCCAGAGATCGAGCGCCGGCGCCGCCTGGCCCACGCGGTGGCCGACAGCGCCAACCCGCGCTGGGTGGAAGACGTGCGCGAGCGCAAACTGGCGCTGGCCAACGGCCAGGGCAGCGTGCACGGGCGCCACTACAACCTGGCCAGTTGGGGCCTGATCGAGGTGGCCGCAGCCTGAGCCGCCATGGCGGGTCAGGCTCGGCTGTCTGCTCGCGGCGCGATGCTGACGTTGCCGAAGCCGTTGGGTTGGCGGGGGCCGGCGTGCCGAGTCGGCTGCGGTAGCGCGATGGCGTCACCCGCGTTCTCCGGCCCACGCTCGCGGGCGAGCGACTTCTGTCCGGCGTAGTCGCCTCTTCGCCACCGACCAGGCGGGACACCAGCCAGCGTACCGCGAATGGGGCCTGCGCCCGCGGGCGGCCACCCTCGCACTACAACACCCGCTCGCTGTGTTCGCCGGCGAGTTATGCGGCACGACCCTGGGGCGCGCACCGCAGCGCAGTCGGGCCAAAGGACCGACCGCCGCGGCATGAGCCCCTGGCCGGTGCCGCACGGCGCGATGCGCCGAACGCAGAAGGAAAGCAGACTCTCGCGAACGGCAGCAATGCCGCCGCAAACTGCCGAGCAACGTCCAGCCCTCATCCGCGCGGATGATGCCGCGCGTGCAGCGCCTTCAGTCGCTCGCGGGCCACGTGGGTATAGATGGTGGTCGTCGAGATGTCGGCATGGCCCAGCAGCATCTGCACCGCGCGCAGGTCGGCGCCATGGTTCAGCAGGTGGGTGGCGAAGGCATGGCGCAGCGTGTGCGGAGACAGCGGCGCGTCGATGCCGGCGGTGCGCGCGTGGCTCTTGATCAACTTCCAGAACATCTGCCGCGTCATCGGGCCGCCACGCGCGGTAACGAACAGCGCGTCACTGGCCTGGCCCTTGAGGATGGTGCCGCGCGCTTCGGAAAGGTAGCGGCGCACCCAGGCATGGGCCTCGGCGCCGAAGGGCACCAGTCGCTCTTTCGAGCCCTTGCCGGTCACGCGCACCGCACCTTCGTCCAGACTCAAGTACACCGTCTTCAACGGGACCAGTTCGCTGACGCGAAGGCCACTGGCGTACATCAACTCGATCATCGTGCGGTCGCGCAGGCCCAGCGGCGTGTCGGTATCCGGCGCGGCGAGCAGCGCCTCGACCTGCGCCTCGCTCAGCGTCTTGGGCACGCGCAGAGGTTGACGTGCGGCCTGCAGCTTGAGCGTCGGGTCGGTGTCGATCAGCTTCTCGCGCAACGCCCAGCGGCTGTAGCGCTTGAACACGCTGAGCCGCCGGTTGGCGGTGGTAGCGCGCGTGGCGGCATGGCGCTCGGCCATGTAGCCCAGCAGGTCCGATTCGCGCGTGTGCTCCAGGCTGCGACCCTGCCGCGCCTGCAGCCACTGCGCGAACAGCTTCAGGTCGCGGCGGTACGCGGCCAGTGTCTGCGCCGACAGGCCGTCCTCGATCCACAAGGCATCGATGAAGCGGTCGATCTGCGGCGCACTGTCGGCCATGAATGCAAAAGCCACCTCGCGGTGGCTTCCTGGTGGGTTTGGCCCGCGCCTATTCCAGCACGAGCTTCTGCTTGGCCACCACGTCCTTGTAGACCTGGAACTCGGCCGCGATCTGCGCGGCAAACTCCGCCGGCGTGTTGCCGACAATCAGCGAGCCGGTCTCCTCGATGCGCTTGCGCACCGCCGGGTCTTCCAGCACCTTGCGCGCGGCGGCGTTGAGCTTGTCGACGATCTCCTTGGGCGTGCCCTTGGGCGCGAGCAGGCCGTAGTAGGCCATGCGATTGACCTGCTCCAGCCCCAGCTCCTTGAAGGTGGGCACGTTGGGCAGTACCGCCAGGCGCTGCGGCGCGGCCACCGCCAACGGCACCAGACGGCCGTCCTTGATGAAGGGCAGCGCAGAGGGCATGTTGTCGAAGATGATCGGGACCTGCCCGGCCACCGTGTCGTTCAGCGCCGGGCCGGCGCCGCGATACGGAATGTGCGTCATGAAGGTGCCCGACAGGTTCTTGTACAGCTCGGTCTGCAGGTGACCGATGCCGCCGGTGCCCGAGCTGGCATAGCTGTACTTGCCCGGGTTGCTCTTCAGTTCCGCCACGAAGGCCTTGTAGTCCTTGGCCGGAAACTTGGGATTCACCGCAATCACGTTCGGCGTGGCCGCGATGTTGATGATCGGCACGAAGTCGGTCACCGGGTTGTAGCCGATCTTGGTGTTGATGGCCGGGTTGGCGGCCGTGGTGGACACCGTGGCCATACTCAGCGTGTAGCCGTCGGGCGCCGCCTTGATGACCTCGAGTGCGCCGATCGAACCGCCGCCGCCGGCCTTGTTCTCGACGATGACCTGCTGGCCCAGTACCTGGCTCATGCCTGGCGCGATGATGCGCGCGACGATATCGGTGGTGCCGCCGGGGGCGAAGGGCACCACCAGCCGGATCGGCTTGCTCGGAAATGCCTGGGCCAGGGCCAGCATGGGCGCCAGGGCCGCCACGGCCAGGGCGGTTTTCAGCAATCTCAAGGACATGTGTGGTTCTCCGGTGGTTTACGACTTGGACTGCCGCCGATTGTGGCAAAGGTCGAGGCGCCGGCTTCTCAGGGTTGACGCAGGGTGCCCGCCGGCGCCAGCGCCTGCCCTTGCGCCAGCTCGCGCCTGGCGCGCACCACCTTCTGCGCCTCGAGCACCCAGTGCTTCTTGATGTGGAACCAGACATCGGCCGCCCACAGGCTGTTGTCGGCCGCACGGCCCTCGGCCGGCGGCGGATCGCCGCTGCCCGGTACGTAGGCGTTGAGCCAGACGCGCAGCGCCGGGTCGCGCGCCAGGTGCGAGGTCCGCGGCACGAAGACATGCGAATACTCGGCCGGCAGTTCGACATTGCGCACGCGCGCGCCGCCCTGGGCCTGGTAGCGCGCGCCTGCCCCCGGCATGTCCCAGGCGATCAGATCCACGGCCAGGGCATATCCGGTGAAGTCGTCGACCGTGTTCGGTATCGACCGCAGCCGCCGCACCATGCTCCACTGGTTGGGCAGCATCAGCGCGGCGCCGCCCGAGCCGACCACCGATGCGTAGCCGATCTTCAAGCCAAGCACCGGACGCTCGGCCCCGGTGAAGGGGTCGACGATGCTCACGCGCGGTTCGGCGGCATCGGTGAGCGGGTTCCAGACCTCGATCTGCGTGACGCCGTCGCCGGCCAGGTCGTGCAGCACCTTCACCAGCTGGATGCCCCCCTGGCTGTGGCCGACCAGCATCGGCATCAGGCCTTCGTGTTCGTAGTACCAGGCGATCAGGCCGGCGATCTGCAGGCTGTTCTCGTAGGGGCTGTGCGACAGGCGCCCGTCGCCGGGATGCCGAAGCTTGTGCGGCGGATAGCCCATGCCGGAGAGAAAGCGCGAGAACGACTCCATCAGCAGGTGCACCGGGTAGACGCCGCCGTGCAGCGCCACGATGCGCGGCGTCGGCCCGTGGGCGAGCACCTGGCGCACGTCGCTGTCCGACACGCGCTGCGGGTCCAGCGCCAGGATGCGCAACTCGAGCTGCGGATCCAGCGCCATGCCGGCAATGACCGCCTGCGGCCCGGTGTCTGCCTGGGCCGCAGGGGCCTCGGGCGTGCGCCCGGCCGGCGGCACGCTTGCACAACCTGCCAGCGCCAGGGCGAAGGCGAGCAGCGCGCGGCGCACCCAGGCGTTCACGGCATGAGCCCATCCCGCAGGGCTTCGGCCTGGCGCAGCAGGGCTGCCGCCAGCCCCTGCACGGCCTCGCGGCTGAAGGCGCTGGTGCGATAGGCAAAGCCGAGGTGCAGTTCGTCGTGCACGCTGGTCACGGCCAGCACCAGCGGGCACAGCGGCCCGGTCGGCACCGCGCGCAGGTAGTCCAGGCCGGCCGTCGACACCCCTCCCTGCGCGCTCCAAAGGGCATTCAGATCGAGCGAGGTGACGCCGGCCCACACCGCAAAGTGCTTCGGGTAGAAGCCATGGCGCTGCGGCAGCGTGAGCAGTGGCCACAGCAGCGCCGAGACGCCCAGCGCCAGCAGGCTCTGCAGGTACAGGTGGTGGCGCTTGATGTGCGAAGTCTGCCGCTGCACGTCCTGCGCCAGTTGCTGCAGGGCGATGCCGTCGGGCACGTCGTGCGACACGCGGAAGGCCGCGAGGAAGGGGCTGACCGCGTCGCGGTCGTCGGGGTGCAGGTCGCGCCGCATGTTCAGGATCGACGCCACGGCCAGCCGGTTGCGCCGCGCGGCAGTGCGGCGTTGCGCTGCCATCGGCGACAGCGCCTGCAACAGGCAGGCCGTGAGCAGGTCGTTGAAGGTGACGCCCCACTGCCGGGCCGCGACCCGCAGCGCGCGGGTCCGCGGAGCGTCGAGATGCAGGTAGAGGAAGGCGTTGCGGCCGTCGTCGATGGAGGCATGGCGCACACGCCAGGCATGGCGGGCGTCGGCCACCATGCGCGGCAGGCCGAGCACCGCCTTCAGCACCCAGCCCGGATGCCGCAGCAGCGTGCCGCGGTAGCCCGAGGAGCGGGAGGCCAGCGCCAGCGGCGCCGGCGGTGCATCGGGCTCGACCAGACTGCAGGCCAGGTGGGTCAGCAGCCGGGCGATCGAGTCGCCGCTGGCCACGTAGTGGTCGTACACCAGCACCAGCTGGAAGACCGCGCCCTCATCGATGGCGATGAAGCGGAACGGCTGCTCGCGCGCCGCCGCCACGAAGGGCCGGTTGAATTCGCGTTCGATGGTGCGCGACAGCAGTCCCTGCGCATCGTCGCCCGCGGCCAGCACGCTGAGCTCCACCGCGGCCGGCCCGCCTTCGAAGCGGTAGCGCCAGCGGCCCTGGTCGACGCTCAGGCCCGTCAGGCCCAGCGACTCCAGGCGCTCGGCGATGCAGGCGCGCAGCCGCTGCGCGTCCAGCGCCACCGGCACGCGCACCACATGCACCGGGTTGTAGGGATGCAATTCGCGCCAGCGCAACATCATGCGCTGGAAGAAGTTGAAGTGCGCCCAAGCGGCCGTCACCGGCCGCTGCTCCACACCCGGGCCCGACACCTTGCCCGCGGGCAGCGGCGGGCCCGACAACGCCTCGTCACGCGCCATCGCGGCTGCCCATCAGGGCACGCAGGCGCGGCACGAAGCGGCCGGTGCGCTGCATGTAGCGCCGGTACACCGCCCCATGCCGGCCGACCAGAAAGCGCTCCTCGTTGCGCGCCTTGGCCAGCATCAGGCTGATGTGGATCGCGGCCATCAACGCCACCGGCGCCGTCGGCACGACCACCAGCGTACACAGCATCAGCAGGATGCTCAGGGCATAGATCGGATGCCGCACCAGGCCGTACAGGCCCGTGGTCACCAGCTCGGTCTGCTGGTCGGGGGCGACGGCCATGCGCCAGTTGCGACCCATGCGCAGCCAGCAGTGGATGCTCAAGCCCAGGCAGACCAGGCCCAATCCCGCGGCAGCCCAGCGCAGCGCGCTGAACGGCAGTTCGCGTGCGAGCTGCGGCAGCTGCCAAGGCGCGTGGCTGGCGCCGGCCGCCACGTAGGGCAGCAGCATCCACGCTGCCACCAGCGGCACCCAGACGAGCCACATCAGCTGCTCGAGGCGCTGGCTGGGCACGATGCCCGACAGCTTGCGGGTACGCCGGCGCACGCGCACGATCATCGCGCCGACGCAAGCCCAGTAGGCCCAGACCGTCGCCGCCATCACGATGCAGGGCAGATCCTTCATTGTTCCTACGCTCCCGCGGCACATCCGGACGAGCGCGATCCTCCACTGGGCGAATGGTAGACGATGCCGCCCCGGGGCCACTGGCACACTCGGCGCATGTCGCATGCCTTGCTGCTGGTCCCCGATTTCCTGTTGATCCTCTGCGGCTTCGTGCTGTGCCGCTGGACGGGCCTGGGCCGCAATGTCTGGGACGGCGTCGAGCGGCTGGTGTACTACCTGCTGTTCCCGGTGCTGCTGTTCAACTCGATCCTGAAGTCGCCGCTGCAGCCCGGCGCCACCTTGGGTCTGGCGCTGGCCGGCGTCACGGTGGTGGCCTGCGGCGTGGGCTTGGCCTATGCGTTGCGCCTGTGGCCCGGTGTCGATACGCAGCTGCATGCCTCGGGCGCACAGACCGCGTTCCGCTTCAACTCCTTCATCGCGCTGGCCTTGGCCGAGCGCCTGGCCGGGGCGCAGGGCCTGGCCTGGGTGGCGCTGTTGATCGCGCTGTGCGTGCCGCTGTGCAATGTGGCCGCGGTGTGGCCGCTGGCACGGCACGGCGGCCACGGCTACCTGCGTGAGATCGGTCGCAACCCGCTGATCCTGGCCACCGTCGCCGGCCTGATCGCCAACCTGGCCGGACTGCAATGGCCTGACGCCGTGGCCGCGGCCTTGCAACGCATCGGCCTGGCTGCGCTGCCACTCGGCCTGATGGCGGTGGGCGCGGGCCTGAAGCTGGGCGGGCTGAAGGCGTCGCCCGCCCTGGCGGCAGCCCTGCTGTCGATCCGCCATGCGCTGCTGCCGCTGCTGGCCATCGGATTGAGCCTGTGGCTGGCGCTGCCGCCGGCGCAGAGCCTGATCCTGGTGGCCTTTGCCGCGCTGCCCACCGCGCCTTCGGCCTATGTGCTGGCCGTGCGCATGGGCGGCCAGGGGGCCTTCGTCGCCGGCTTGGTGACGGTGTCGACGCTGCTGTGCGCGCTCAGCCTGCCGCTGTGGCTGGCGGTGCTGGCGTCGCTGTCGGCACGTTGAGCTGGCGCAGCGCCCAGGCGATGTGCTCGGCCAGCAGTTCGCCGGCCGCGGCCAGGCGCTGGCGCAGCGCCGCTTCGATGTCGGCATCGGGTGAAGCGCGCAGCGCGTTGCCAAGCGCCACCGCCAGGTTGCGCTGCCAGCGCACATGACCGATGCGACGGATCGCACTGCCCTCGCTGCGTCGCAGGAACTCGGCTTCGTCCCAGGCCCACAGCTGCAGCAGCGTGGCGCTGTTCAGCGGCGAGCGCGCATCGAAGTCGGGCAGGCTCGTGACCTGGGCATACTTGTTCCACGGGCACACCAGCTGGCAGTCGTCGCAGCCGTAGATGCGGTTGCCCAGCAACGGCCGCAGGTCCGGCGCGATGGCACCGTCGTGCTCGATGGTCAGGTAGGAGATGCAGCGCCGCGCGTCCAGCCGGTAGGGCGCGACGATGGCCTGAGTCGGGCACACGTCGATGCAGGCACTGCAACTGCCGCAATGTGCCGCGGCCGGCGGCGTGGGCGGCAAGGCCAGGTCGACGAAGATCTCGCCCAGGAAGAACATCGAACCACCCTCGCGCTGCAGGGCCAGCGTGTGCTTGCCGCGCCAGCCCAGGCCACTGCGCGCGGCCAGCTCCACCTCGAGCACCGGCGCCGAGTCGGTGAACACGCGCGCGCCGAGCGGGCCGACCTGCTGCGCCAGCCGCTCGGCCAGCACTTGCAGCCGCGCGCGCAGCACCTTGTGGTAGTCGCGGCCGCGGGCGTAGATCGACACCGCGGCCTGCTTCGGGCTGCGCAGGCGCTGCCACTCCACCGCCTGCCAGCCCGGCGCCGTGCCGCGCGGCAGGTAGTCCATGCGCGCCGTGATCACGCTCACCGTGCCCGGCACCAGCTCGGCCGGACGGGCGCGCCTGGCGCCGTGACGCTGCATGTAGTGCATCGAACCGTGGAAGCCCAGCGCCAGCCAGTCGTGCAGGCCCGCCTCGGCCGAGCCCAGGTCCACCCCGGACACACCGATCTGGGAGAATCCCAGCCCATGCGCCCACTCCCGCAACTGCACCAGCAGTTGCTGCCCATCGAAGTGATGACGCTCACGCATGCGCCGATTCTAGAAACCCGCACCGTGCAATGGCCCGACGAAGGCGCCTGCGCCGACTTCGCCGCCACCTTGGCCCGCCACGAAGCACTGCGCAATGCCTACGTCGAGTTGCGCGGCGAACTCGGCGCCGGCAAGACCACCTTCGCGCGCCACCTGCTGCGCGCGTTGGGTGTGCACGGGCGCATCAAGAGTCCCACCTACACCGTACTCGAAACCTACTCGCTGCCGGGGCTGGAGATCTCGCACTTCGATTTCTACCGTTTCGCCGACCCGCGCGAGTGGGAGGACGCCGGTTTTCGCGAGGCTTTCGCCGCGCCGGGTCTGAAGCTGGCCGAGTGGCCGCAGCGGGCCGAACCGATGCTGCCGCTGCCCGATCTGCGCGTGCACATCGAGGCCATCGACGAGACGCAGCGTCGCGTCACGCTGCAGGCCCTGACGCCGTGCGGCGTCGAGCTGCTGGCATGAGCGGGCGCCGCGCCGCATTGCAGCGCCTGGGCGCGCTGGTGCTGGCGTTCGGTGCCGTCGGCCGAGCCCTTGCCGCGACCATCGTCGGCGTGCGCGTCTGGCCGGCCGAGGACTACACCCGCGTCACGCTCGAGTCCGACCAGCCGCTGAGCGCGCGCCACCAGCTGCTGCAGAATCCGCCGCGGCTGATGATCGACATCGACGACCTGTCGCTCGACCTGGGCCTGCGCGAGCTGGTCGGCAAGGTGCAGCCCGACGATCCGTTCATCGCCGGCGTGCGCGTCGGCCAGAACGCGCCGCGCGTGGTGCGCCTGGTGCTGGACCTGAAGCAGCCGGTGGCGCCGCAGCAGTTCACGCTGGAGCCCGTGGCCGCCTACCGGCACCGCCTGGTCTTCGACCTGTACCCGACGCACGAGCACGACCCGCTGCTGGCGCTGATCCGCGACAAGGAGGCTGCCGACAAGGAGGCCGCACGCAGCATGCAGGACGCGCTGGGTGAGTTCATCGCCCGGGTCGACAAGGGTGTGCTGCCGGCTCCGGCTCCGGCTCCGGCACTGGCTCTGCCGGGCGTGCCGGCAGCGCCGGCGCCGATGCAGACCAGGGCCCCGCCAGCGCAGCCCGAGCCGCCCAGCGCGGCGCTGCAGCGGCGCATCGACCGGCTGATCATCGTGGCGCTCGACCCAGGCCACGGTGGGGAAGACCCGGGCGCCGTCGGCCCCGCCGGCACGCGCGAGAAGGACGTGGTGCTGCAGGTCGCGCTGCAACTGCGCGACAAGCTGAACGCCCAGCCGAACATGCGCGTGATGATGACGCGCGATGCCGACTTCTTCGTGCCGCTGCATGAACGTGTGCGCAAGGCGCGTCGGGTGCAGGCGGACCTGTTCGTGTCGATCCACGCCGACGCCTTCATGCGGCGCGAGGCGCGTGGCGCCAGCGTGTTCGCGCTCAGCCAGAGCGGCGCCACCAGTGCCGCGGCGCGCTGGATGGCACAGCGCGAGAACGCCGCCGACCTGGTGGGCGGCATCAACGTCGCCGCGGTCCGGGACAAGCAGGTGATGCAGGCCATGCTCGACATGAGCACCGCTGCGCAGATCAAGGACAGCCTGAAGCTCGGCAACGAGGTGTTGGCGCCGCTGGGCCGCGTCGGCCGGCTGCACAAGCGTAAGGTCGAGCAGGCCGGCTTTGCCGTGCTGAAGGCGCCCGACGTGCCCAGCATCCTGGTGGAGACGGCCTTCATCTCCAACCCCGAGGAAGAGGCGCGCTTGCGCGACCCCGACTACCAGGCGCAGCTGGTCGAGGCGCTGGCCACCGGCATCCGCCGCTACTTTGCCCGCAACCCGCCGCTGGCCCGCAACAGGCCGCTTTGAAGCCCGCCCGCCGTCAGGCGGCGCTGCCGCCGGCAGCGCTTCGAAGCCATCGGCCCTTTCCTGAATATAAGCAATGAGTAATACTCTAGCCATGACGAGCCCAATCTCTCTTCCCAAGACGCGCTCGCGCCGACTCGCCCTGCTGGCCCTGCCGCTGGCTTTGGGCGTGCTGGTCGCGGTGTTCTCCAATTCCGGCGCGCAGGCCGCCGATGCGGTGTCGCTGCAGGCGGCGCGCGAGGCCCATGAGGCCGGCCGCGCGCTGCTGATCGACATCCGCGAGCCGCAGGAACATGCGCGCGGCGTGGCCGCGGGCGCAAAGCTGCTGCCGATGTCGCAGCTGCGGCAACGCCTGGCGGAGATCCCCACCGATCCGGCACGGCCGGTGCTGCTGATCTGCAACACCCAGAACCGCTCGTCGTCCACGCTGAAGGCGCTGCGGCAGCAGGGCTATGGCCATGTGCGCTATGTCGACGGCGGCATGGCCGAATGGGTGCGCCGCGGCTGGCCGGTGGTCGCGCCCGGTGGCTGAAGGAAACCCGATGGCGGCTTTGACCACGCATCGCGCAGGCGCCCGGCCGGGCCGCGGGTGGCGTGCGCTGGGCGCGGCGGCCCTCGCCGGCAGCGCCGCCCTGGCGACCGCGCTGCCCTTCGACTTCGTCCACGTCGGCAATTTCCAGCGCATGACGCAGGGCGGCGATAGCGCCGGCCAGGTCGAACTGCGGGCGCTGCCGCAGGGCACGGGCCATTGGGGCCTGGGCGCTACCGCCGGCTTGCAGGGCGAGATCGTCCAGCTCGACGGCCGGCTGCTCGTCAGCCCGGGCAGCGACGCGCAAGGCCGCACCCGACCGCCCGAGGCGCAGGAGCAGGCGCTGCTGTTCGCCGCCGCGCGGGTCGCCGCGTGGCGCGACGTCGTGGTGCCGAGCGATCTGGACGCGGCCGCCTTCGAAGCGTTCCTGCGCCAGCAGGCGCCCACCGTCGGCCTGTCCACCGAGCAGCCTTTCGTGTTCCGTGTCGAAGGGCGCTTTCCGCACCTGCTGTGGCATGTGGTGACGGGCGAGGCGCCGGCGGCGGGCTCACCCGGCGGTCACGGCGGACACGGCGCCGGCCACGCCAACGCCCGCTCCGGCATGCGTGTGTTCCGCCAGCCGGGCGCAAGCGGCCAGTTGGTGGGCTTGTACAGCGGGCCGGCGCTGGAGGGCGTGGTGTCGCACCCGGGCGAGCGCCTGCACATCCACTTCACCGAAGCGGACGCCACGGTGTCCGGCCATGTCGACCGTTTCAGCATCGCCGCGGGGGCGGTGCTGAAGCTGCCGCTGCGTTGAGGGGCACGATGCGATGAAGCCGCCTTTCGGCCGGTGGCGCGCCGTCGCGCTGGGCATCACGCTGCTGTGTGGCGCGGCGGCGCAGGCCGTCGAGGTGCGCTTCGAGCGCGTGACCGAGGGCGTGTACGCCTTCGTCGGCGAGACCGGCGCACGCACGGCAGGCAACGAAGGGCTGAACGCGAACCTGGGCCTGGTGCTCACACCCGGCGGTGCGGTGCTCATCGACAGCGGTGCCACCTACCAGGGCGCGCGCCAGCTCCACGACGCGGCCCGCCGCGTCAGCCCGCTGCCGGTGCGCTGGGTCATCAACACCGGCGGGCAGGACCACCGCTGGCTCGGCAACGGCTACTTCCAGGCACTGGGGGCCGAGCTCATCGCCCACGCCGGCGGCGAGGCCGACATGCGCAACCGCGGCAACGACCATCTGCAGTCGCTGCAGGCCGTGCTGGGCGACAAGGCGCGCGGCACCGTGCCGACCCTGCCGACCCGCTGGATCCGCGGCGGCGACGAGCGCCTGGACCTGGGAGGCGTCGTCTTCGAGTTCAAGCACCGCGGCGGCGCCCATACGCCGGGCGACATGATGGTGTGGCTGCCGGCCAGCCGGGTGCTGTTCAGCGGCGACGTGGTCTATGTCGAACGCATGCTCGGCGTGATACCGGTCAGCCACACGAAGCATTGGCTGGAGAGCTTCGCAGTTATCGAGTCGCTGGCGCCGTTGCACATCGTGCCGGGCCATGGCCGCGTCACTGACCTGGACACGGCGCGGGCCGACACCCAGGCCTACCTGCTGGCGCTGCGCGCGCACATGAAGAAGGCGGTGGACGAAGGCATCGATGTCAGCGCGGCTGTGCGTTCCTTCGATACCGGGCCTTACCTGCGGCTGCTCAACGCCAGCGAGCTGATGCCGGGCAACGCCAGCCGCACCTATCTGGAGCTGGAGCGCGAATAGACAGGCCGACGGGAGGCGACGCGCGACCGCACCGGCCGCGACGCGCTCAGGCGTCCTCGGCCTGCAGCGCCGCCTGCAAGGCCGGCAGGTGCACGCGGGCCTGGCGCGTGTCGAGCAGCTCGATGAGGCCCTCGCGGCGCAGCTGGCTGATCTGGCGGCTGGAGGTTTCCAGCGTCATGTCGAGCATGTCACCGATCTCGTTGCGCTGAGGCAGCCACATGCGACCCTCGGCATCGGCATGCCGTGCCAGCAGCAAGAGCAGCTTCAGCACGCGCCGCCGCGCCGAGCCGGCTGGCAGCTCGGTAGCCCAGGTCTCGGCCTCGTCCAGCGCACGCTGCCAGCGGTTCATCAGCTCGTAGCGCAAGGTGGATTGCGTGTCGCCGAGCTCGCGCACCAGCGACGCAGGGATGCGGCACAGTTCCACCGGCGTGCAGGCCACCGCATCGTCGCCGTAGGGCCGGTCGAGCAGCGCCTCCTGGCCGATCAGGTCGCCGCGCGAGGCCATGCGCAGGATGCGGCGTCGGCCACCCTCGGTGGTGCGCTCGAAGCGCACGATGCCGACGCGGATGGTGTACACCGCGCCGCCGGACTCGCCGCGCGAATAGACGTACTCGCCGGTTTTGAGCTGCGGCGCAGCAACATGGGCACGGATGCGATCGAGCGCGCTCGCGTCGAGCACACCGAACAACGACCCGCGGCGCACCTCGCAGCAGGCGCAGGCCCGCGCCTGGGGATGGGTTGCGTTCTCGAGATACAGGGCTTGGGCGCGCATCAGCATATGGCAGCCCTCCGACGGCTTGCCGTTAATATTAGCAGACGCTTATGGAATCAGGCGGCGCGCATGGTGTCCCGTTGCCGGGCCTTGGCGCGCTGACCGGCTGCGACGCCACGAAAGGCCGATGATGGATTCGATGCTCTCCTGGCTGCAGAAGAATCTGGTGTGGAGCATTCCGGGCGCCATGGCGCTCGGCCTGGCTTTCGGTGCCGTGACCGATGCCGCTTTCCTCCAATGGGCCATCCTGCCGCTGACCTTCCTGATGGTCTACCCGATGATGGTGACCATGAACCTGCGCGCCCTGGTGGCACGCGGCGGCAGCAAGCTTCAGGCCACGGCGCTCGCCATCAACTTCGTGCTGATGCCGCTGGTCGGCTCGGGGCTGGGGCTGCTCTTTTTCGAGCAGCAACCGGGCGCCCGCCTGGCGCTGCTGCTGACCGCGCTGCTGCCGACCTCGGGCATGACCATCTCCTGGACCGGCTTCGCCAAGGGCAACGTGCCGGCGGCGGTGAAGATGACGGTCATCGGTCTGGTTGCCGGTTCGCTGCTGACGCCGCTGTACCTGAGCGCGCTGCTCGGCGCGGTGATCGAGATCCCGATGGGCCAGGTGGCGCGGCAGATCGGTCTGATCGTGTTCCTGCCGATGGCGCTGGGCCACCTGACGCAGAAGCTGCTGGTCGCGCGCCACGGGGCGGAACGCTTCAATGCCCAGCTGAAGCCGAAGTTCCCGCCCTGGTCGACCGTCGGCGTGCTCGGCATCGTGTTCGTGTCGATGGCCCTGAAGGCGCCCGACATCCTGCGCGCGCCGCAGATGCTGCTCGGCCTGCTGCTGCCGCTGGTACTGATGTACGCGCTGAACTTCGTGCTGTCCACGCTGATCGGCCGGGCGCTCTTTGCCCGCGGTGACGCGATCGCGCTGGTGTACGGTACGGTGATGCGCAACCTGTCGATCGCGCTGGCCATCGCCATTGGCGTGTTCCGCGACCAAGGCGCCGATGCCGCGCTGCTGATCGCGCTGGCCTACGTGGTCCAGGTGCAGGCCGGTGCGTGGTACGTGCGCTTGACCGACCGGCTCTTCGGCGCGCCGAAGCAAGGCGCAGGCCCATGAAGACCCTGCTCATCGTTTGGCACTCGGTCACCGGCGGCGCGCGGCAGATGGCCGAGGCCGCCGCCGCGGGAGCCCGCGGCGAGTCTGGCGTATGCGTCATGCTGAAGGCGGCCCCGCAGGCTGGACCCGAGGACCTGCTGGCTGCCGACGGCTGCCTGTTTGCCACGCCCGAGAACCTGGCCTCGATGGCAGGGCTGATGAAGGACTTCTTCGACCGCTGCTACTACCCGGTGTTGGAGCGCATCGAAGGCCGACCTTATGCAGCGATGGTCTGCGCCGGCAGCGACGGCAGCGGCGCGGCACGCCAGATCGAGCGCATCTGCACCGGCTGGCGGCTGAAGGCCGTGGCGCCCGCGCTGATCGTCTGCACGCAGGCGCAGACTCCCGAGGCGATCCTGGCGCCGAAGCAGATCGCACCCCACGAGCTGGCGCGCTGCCGCGAGCTCGGCGCGGCGTTGGCGGCCGGGCTGGCCCTCGGCGTGTATTGAGCTTGCGTCCCTACAATCGATTGCATGCCCACGCCCGAGAACACCGTGCCGTCGCCCATCCGTGTCGTGAAGTCGACTGTGCTCGTGGGCGCCGTGCTGATGAACGTGCCCGCGCTGGCGTGGGCGCAGGCGACGCCTGCAGCGCTGGCTGAATGCGCGGCGATCGCCGGCGACAGCGAGCGACTGGCCTGCTTCGACCGCATCAGCGGCCGGACCGTGCGGCCCGCGTCCGAGCCAAAGCAGGACGCCGCGCCGGCAGCGACGGCCGGTGCACCCGGCAACGACGGCACGACCCAGACTGTGAGCTCGCCGGTCCCGGCCGCCAGCGGATCGATGTACGACAAGGCCTGGAGCTTCGACCCCTCCACCCCGCGCTACGACGTCTCCCTGTACGCGCCGAACTACTTCCTCTTTGGCCGCCACACCAAAAGCCTGAACACCGCACCCTTCGACCCGCTGGTCGGCGGTGGTGTGCTGGCGCCCGGCACCGAGCTCGACTCCACCGAGGCCGCGTTCCAGCTGAGCTTCAAGTTCAGGCTGTGGACCACCGACGACCGCCGCTGGGGCGCGTGGGCCGCGTACACGCAGCAGAGCCAATGGCAGCTGTACAACGACTCGGGCAACGCATCGCGCCCCTTTCGCGAAACCAACTACATGCCCGAGCTGATCCTCAGCTACAAGCCTGCCCTGCAGTGGAGCGACCTGCAGTGGAACCTGGTCAACCTGGCCTTCAACCACCAGTCGAACGGCCGCTCCGACACCCTCTCGCGCAGCTGGAACCGCCTGATCGCCAGCTTCGGCGTCGAGAGCGGCAACCTGGCCCTGCTGGGGCGCGTGTGGTGGCGCATTCCGGAAGGCAACGATTCGGACGACAACCCGACGATCTCCGACTACTACGGCTGGGGCGACCTGTCGGCCATCTACAAATGGCGCGGGCAGAGCTTCAGCGGCACGATACGCGGCAACCCGAGCACCGGCAAGGGCGCCGGCCAGCTGACCTTGACCACTTCGCCCCTGCTCGGCCCGCTGCGCGGCTACGCCAAGGTATTCAGCGGCTACGGTGAATCGCTGATCGACTACAACTGGAACCAGACCACCTTCGGCATCGGCGTGACGCTGAACGATTGGCTCTGACAGGAGACAAGATGCTGCACCCGCACGCCAAGTTTCTGCTCGACCTGATGGTCGAGCGGCAGATTCCACCGACGCACACGCTGACGCCGGCCGACGCGCGCGCTTTCTACCGCGAGCGCCGCGCGGTGACGCAGCCCGACCCACCACCCATCGCCGAGACGCGCGACCTGCAGGCCGAAGGCCCGCACGGCCCGATCCCGCTGCGTCTGTACCACCCGCAGCCCGCCGCGCAGCGCCAGAGCGCGCCGCCGGTGCTGGTGTACTACCACGGCGGCGGCTGGGTCATCGGCGACCTGGACACGCACGACACGTTGTGCCGCGAACTGGCCAATGCCGCAGGCTGCGCCGTGGTGGCGGTGGACTACCGCATGGGCCCGGAGCATCGCTTCCCGGCCGCGGTGGACGACTGCATCGCCGCCACGCGCTGGGTGCGCGACCATGCCGCCGAGCTGGGCGTCGATGCCTCGCGCCTGGCGGTGGGCGGCGACAGCGCCGGTGGCAACCTGGCCACGGTGGTGGCCATCGCGCTGCGTGATGCCGGCGACCTGCCGGTGCGCTTCCAGCTGCTGATCTACCCTGCCACCGACCAGCGCCGCGGCTGGCCCTCGCACACCAGCAACGGCCAGGGCTACCTGTTGACCGCGGACACGATGGACTACTTCCATGACCACTACATCCCCGACAAGGCCCAGGACCTGGACTGGCGCGCGTCGCCGCTGCTGCACACCGACCTGTCGAGGCTGCCGCCGGCGCTGGTGCTGACCGCCGGCTACGACCCGCTGCGCGACGAGGCGCTGCAGTATTCGCACAAGCTCACACTGGCCGGCAACCGCGCCACGCACATCAACTTCGAGCGGCAGATCCACGGCTTCATCACCATGGGCCGGGTCATCGACGAGGCCAATGCCGCGGTGCAGATCTGTGCCGCCGAACTGCGCCGCGCGCTGGCCTGATCAGGCCGAGGTGCGCAGGCTGTTGCGCTTGGCCTTCCAGGCGCCGAACAGCGCGATCATGCCGGGCACGATGATCATCGCCCAGATGATGATGCTCATGTTGGCCTTGGCCCAGGGCATGTTGCCGAACAGGTAGCCGGCCGTCACCAGGCTCAGCACCCAGACCAGCGCGCCGGCCACGTTGTACATGGTGAACTTGCGCCGGCTCATCTCGGCCACACCGGCCACGAAGGGCACGAAGGTGCGGATGAACGGCAGGAAGCGCGCCAGCATGATGGTGATGCCACCGTACTTCTCGTAGAAGTCGTGCGCCTGGTGGAAGGCGCGCTTGTTGAAGAAGCGCGAGTGCTCCCACTGCCAGACCTTCGGCCCGAAGAAGCGACCGATGCTGTAGTTGAGTTGGTCACCCAGCACCGCGGCCACCACCAGCAGCGGCATGGCGATGGCCAGTTCCATCAGCCCCAGGCCGCAGAGCGCACCCACCACGAAGAGCAGCGAATCGCCGGGCAGGAAGGGCATGACCACGACGCCGGTCTCGACGAAGATGATGGCGAACAGCAATGCATAGACCCACGCCCCGTAGAGCGTGACGAACTCGGCCAGGTGCTTGTCGATGCGAAGCACGAAGTCCATCAGGAAGGCGAGCATTTCCATGCGCGGTCCACTCTACCAGCCCGCCTTGCCGATCCGCACGGGCAAACCGTGCAGGCACCCGGTAGTTTCCCGCAGGTACCCCGTGAACGGGTGTCGTGCCACGCAGGCATGCGTAGCTTCGGTGCCGTCGACGGCAAGACCGGAGGAGACCGAGTGAACCCGATCGGCACGCGGTTCGCCCTGGGCCTGAGCCTGCTGCTGGCCGGCACGGTGGTCGGCAACAACCTGTGGGTGGTCGACATGTTCGCCGTCCGTGAGGTGGGCCTGAAGTCCGGCCGGTGCGCGACATCCACCGCATTCAGGCCTCGGACATGGAGTACCCCTTCGCCGTCGGCGTGAGCGGCAAGCAGTTGCTGGTGATCTCGTGGTTCACCGGCTCGGAGCAGGTGCTTGACCGTGCCGGCTGGAAAACCCCGACCACGATCCACGGACTGAAGGCGTCGATGGATGCGCAGTTCCTGCCTGACGGCAGCATCGTCGTGTCCAAGGCCGCCGGCGGCACCGCCTGCGCCAGCGCCGACCGCAACAACGCCATCTACGGCGTGCGGCCGCAGCGCTGGCAGCCCGCCCCGGCACTGCCGGCAGGGCCGGGGTTCAGACCCTGCTGGCAGTGTGCCCGGGCATCCCGTTCCGCCGCCAGCCGGCGTACATTCCGGCCGTCGATCCACCCACGGAGCCCCCATGCGTGCATCAGCTTCACTCATCGCGGCCATGGCAGTTGCATTGGTGGGCGTGCAGGCCGCACACGCCCAGTCCAGCGACAAGCCGCAGCCGGCCGCCACGGCCAAGACACAGAGCGCGACCAAATCGACCACGGCGCAGGCCCGGCCGGCCGCCCCCACCGCCCAGGCGCGCAGCGGCACCGATGCCGGCAAGGCCAAGATCGAAGGCGTGTCGACGATGCGCTCGACCCCGGCCGACCGCAAGAAGGACGGTGGCTGCAGCCACTCGATGGCCGACGACGCCTGAGCGAAGCATTCCCTTGGCTGCACCGCATGGCGCCGCAAGGCGCCATGTGTCATTCAGAGCAACCCTCCCGCACGGCCCATTGCGCATGCTCAAGGTCCTCAGTCACGCGTCGTCGATCAGCGTGCGATGGACTGGCAGTCCACCGAACTGAACAACGCCTGGCGCGATGCCAACATGGCGCGGGTGCGCCACAGCCCGGGGCATGCCTATGCCGCAGGCCTGGCGCAACATGGCCGAGCGCGCGGTTCCCATGCGCGGTGCCGCCTGGCGCCGGAGGCTGTGCCGCTGGCGCGCGACTTCGCCAACACGACCCTCGTCGTCGAACACCGGACCTGGCCCATCGGCGACCTGCAGGCCGGCTTCGGTGTGTGCAGCGTGCAGACGGAGTCGCTGGCCGCCGGCCCGAACGTGGTGCTCAAGCCGGATGCGTTCACTCGCCTGCCGGCCGACGACCAGCACCCACTGTTCTTCGACTCCGCGCAGGCGTGTACCGTCTTTGGCACACTGCGCACACGATGCAGCCCGATTACCTGAAGAAGTCGCGCCTGGCCTGCGGCGTGGCCGTGATCTGCCTGGTGTTCCTGCTGGAGACGAACTTCGCCCACCGCCACACGCCGAGCCCGGCCTCACCCTTCATCTGGGCTGGCCTGGGACTGCTGGCCGCGGTGGCGCTAGGCTACGGCCTGTGGTGCCGCCAACGCGCGCGCCGCACTGGGGACGACTCATGAACGAAGACATCCGCAGCCACTACACCCGTGGCGACCTGCTGCAGCGGCTGAATGCCGCATTGGCCGCCGACGGGGCTGACCCGCAGCGTCCCAATGCCGAGGCGCTGGCACCCTACGACCACTTCCACGGCCGCGGCCTGGAAGCCACCGAGGACGCGGCAGCGCTGGTGCGGCCCCTGCCCACCGACCATCTGCTCGACGTGGGCAGCGGACTGGGCGGGCCGGCGCGCTACTTCGCGGCGCGCTTCGGTTGCCGTGTCAGCGGCATCGACCTGACCGAAGAGTTCTGCGAAGTGGCGCGCCACCTGACGCGGCTGCTCGGGCAGGACGAGCGTGTGGATTTCCATGCCGGCAATGCCTTGGCCATGCCCTTTGCCGACGTCCGCTTCGATGGTGCGTACTCGATGAACGTGTCGATGAACATTGCCGACAAGGCGGCCTTCTATCGCGAACTGCATCGTGTGCTCAAGCCCGGAGGCTGGCTGCTGTTGTCGGAGATCGCCCAAGGCAGCGGCGACGAACTCGACTACCCCACGCCCTGGGCCGCCAGCGCACAGGCCAGCTTCCTGGCCACGCCGCAGCAGACCGAGCAGGGCCTGCTCGCTGCCGGCTTCGAGGTGCTGCACGTGCAGGATTCGGTCGACAAGGCGCTGGCCTACGGCACGCGCTCGCGTGCCGAGGTGGCCCGCGGCGAGAAGCCGCCGCACCGTGCGGTGATGCTGATCCACGGCGAGCTGGCCCTGCGCGCCATGGCCAACAGCGCCAAGTCACTGGCCGACGGGCGCGTGCTGCCGATCGAGGTGCTGGCGCGCAAGCCGGCGCCGCGGCAGCCTCAGGACGCGAAGCTGTAGGACCCGCCGCGCTCCAGCGCCTTGCGATAGGCCGGCCGCTGCTGGAAGCGCTTGACCCAGGCGTCCAGACTCGGATAGCTGGAGCGGTCAGCGCGGGCGCCCGCCACTTCGCCGACGAAGCTCATCATGATGTCGGCGCCGCTGAGCGTACCGCCCACCAGCCATTGACGGCCGTGCAGCGACTGCTCGACGAAGCCCAGGTGGTTGGCGATCTCGCTTTCGATGCGCGGCCACAGCGGCGCACCGGCCTCGCCCAAGCGCGAGACATACAACTTCAGCAAGAAGGGCAGCATCGCAGAGCCCTCGGCATAGTGCAGCCATTGCTGGTAGCTCTCGAAGTCCGGCGACGAGGCTGCCGGCTGCAGCCGGCCGTTGCCATGGTGCCGGATGAGGTAGTCGACGATGGCCCCGGATTCGATCACCGTGCGCTCGCCATCGCTCAGCACCGGCGACTTGCCTAAAGGATGCACCGCCTTCAGCTCAGGGGGTGCGAGCCGGGTGACCACGTCACGCTGGTAGTGCTTGATGTCGTAGGTCAGGCCCAGTTCTTCCAGCAGCCAGAGCACGCGCTGCGAGCGTGAATCGTTGAGGTGGTGCACGACAAGCATGGGACGTCCTTGGACTGAGTGGTCGACCGCGCAGCATAGTGCCAGCCTGCCACGGCAGCGCCAGACGGACCCATGGCCTAGGCAAACTGCCTAGGCGGAGGCGCCCGGCGGCAACGCTGCATTGGCCGCTGCGGCAGCATGGCGCAACTCCCGCCGCAGGATTTTCCCAATGTTGGACTTGGGTAGCGGCTCGCTGCGGAACTCGACGATCTTCGGCATCTTGTAGCCGGTGAGGTGTTGCCGGCAATGTTCGAGCAG
>JAGTRL010000287.1 GCA_018261815.1 Pseudomonadota bacterium | reverse complement strand
GAACTGGTCCAGGCCGATCGGGCCGATGATGCCGTAGTCGTTGCGCGCCGGCGTGAAGTAGATCGGCGTCGCGCCGGTCATGATCAGCGAGTGCAGCAGGCTCTTGTGGCAGTTGCGGTCCACGATCACCAAGTCGCCGCGCCCAGCCATCGAGTGCCAGACGATCTTGTTGGCGGTGGAGGTACCGTTGGTGACGAAGTAGGTGTGGTCGGCGCCGAACACGCTGGCGGCATAGGCCTCGGCCGCCTTCACCGGGCCGGTGTGGTCGAGCAGCGAGCCGAGTTCGGGCACCGAGATCGACAGGTCCGAGCGCACCGTGTTCTCGCCGAAGAACTCGTGCAGCGCATAGCCCACCGGCGACTTCAGGAAGCCCACGCCGCCGGCATGGCCGGGTGTGTGCCACGAGTAGGCCGAGCGTTCGGCATGCCGCGTCAAAGCCTTGAAAAAGGGCGGCAGCAGGTTCTCCAGGTAGTCCTCGGCGGCGCGCATGATCTGCCGCGCCAGGAAGGACACCGTGTCCTCGTACAGGTACAGGATGCTGTGCAGGTTGCGCAGCGCCTGCAGCGCCTGCGGCGAGGTGCCCTTCATCGTCGCGGTCTCGCCCAGCGCGATCATCGGCAGGCCCGGGGCGCGCTCGTGCACGCGGTCCATCAGCGCCAGGGCGCGCTTGGCCGCTTCGGGTTGGTCTTGCGCGAATTCGCTGTGGAAGACCACTGCGGCCAGCCCGCGGTGGGCGCCAGCCACGATGCCGGCGTCGGCCCCGTTGTCGACGACGATCGTCTTCCAGCCGCCCGCTTCCAACTCATGCTGGATCTGACGGATACGCACACCGGCGACGCTCTGCTTGGTGGCGTCGGGGTGCGCGATCAGGATCGGAAAGTGGGCCTTGAACTGCATCGTCTCCCCTTTGCCTTCGTTCAGAACGTAACCTTGGTCGAGAACTGCAGCCGGTAGTCGGTGGCCGACTGGCCGTCCTTCTGTTCGAGCTCGCCCCAGACGAATTCCAGGCCGGTGGTGACGTTCTTCCACGGGTAGTACAGCACGTTGACGTTGCCGTAGCTGCCGCGGCGGAAGGCGGTGGCGGTCTGGCCTTCGGTGTTGTCCTGCTGGTGCTGCGAGAAGCCGATCGCGCTGCTCCATTGGTCGGTCCACCAGTGGTTGTAGTAGGCCAGCCAGCCGAAGGACTGCACGGTCTCGGCGCGCAGCCCGGCACCCGGTGCGAGGTCTACGCCGCCGTCGTTCATGTAGCTGGCGATGGCCTCGCCCCAGGTCAGGCCGGCGTTGAACTGGCTCTTGCCGAAGACCTTGAGCGTGCCGGTCAGGTTCAGGCCGTAGCCGGTCTTGTGCCCTGACGGGTTGCCGTCCGGCGTGAGCGTGTTCTGGTAACCCACCTGACGCAGGATGCCGGCGGCACGCACATGGCCCCAGTCGCCGCCCATGCGCCATGCGGCCGTCAGGTCGGGCAGGCGGTTCCAGCCGGTGAAGCCGGCGCCGAAATCGGGCGAGATCTCGCTGATCTTGCCGGTGTCCAGCGCCGAGTTCGGCGCCTCCAGCGCGAGGGCGATCCCCATGCCGTCCTGGCTCCACGGCGAATAGCGGATCTGCGGGTTACGCACGAAGACCATGCCGCTCGGGCCCCAGTAGTCGATGGTGTTCGGGAACACATCGATGTCCATGAAGTTCGAGTAGGTCTGGCCGACGCCGAACTTGTCCAGTTCGGCCCAAATGCTGAGCCAGTGGATCGAGGTGCTGCCGTCGCTGCCGAACAGGTCGAAGCTCAGGTCGGTCTTGACCAGGCCCCACGAGGTGGGTATGAACGAGCGCAGCCCCAGGCTCGACTGGCGTGCGCTGAAGACCCAGTTTCCGTCCTTGCCGCAGCCCGCATCGCCCGGGCAGTTCACCGGGATCTGCGACGGCCGCAGCGTCGCGCTGTAGTCCGGGTTCATTCGCTTGGCGTCGTAGATGCCGTCGAGCATCACTTGCCCGTAGATCTCGAGCCGCGCCTTGTCGGCGTCGGGCGTCTTCGCATCCTCGGCGCGTGTGCCCACCGACACCACCGGCGCGCCCCATTGCAGCGGGCCGGATGCGGCAGCGGCCGGCGCCGCGGCCACGACGGGCTTCTTCTGCTCGGCCTCAAGGGCCTGGACGCGGCCCTTCAGGTCGTCGATGGTCTTCAAGGCCTGATCGAGCATCTGCTTGAGCTGCTCGTTGGTCTGCGCCTGCACGCCGCCGCACAGCGACAACGCGGTCAAGGCCAAAGTCAAAAGTCGCCTCATGCCGTCTCCTGCTCTTTTTGCGCAAACCCGCGATTCGTTCGCACGGATGCTGCCTCAAGTCCCAGGGCGTCGCAATGCGCGCATTGCTCCGCATTGACGCCGCGCAACATCTCAAACCAGTGGTACCGACGCAATGTCATCCCACCCCCTCCTTCAAGGAGGGGGTGCGGGTCAGGAAACTGTGGCATTAGCCAATCGATGGGCTACACGAGGCGAGCATGGACTGGCAAGAAACTGCGCGTCGACAGCGTGCTCTGGCGACAGTGATCGGGTGCATACTCATCTGCACGGCGTCGCCTCAGGCGTTCTTCCCACGACAGCGCCGCACCCGCTGCGCGACGGAGGTCGATCATGAAAACCGATCCATCGGATCCTGAAACCGAGAAGCGCCTCGCGCGCCTGCTGCTGGATGTACTGATCCGCGCCGGCCTGGTCCTGGCGCTGGTGATGCTGTGCTACCGGGTGTTCGCACCCTTCCTCGTGCTGATGGTCTGGGCGCTGATCCTGGCGGTCACGCTGTATCCGTTTCACCAGTGGCTGGCCACCCGAATGGGCGGGCGCACGGGCTGGGCGGCAACGCTGATCACCGTGCTTGGCGTCGCGCTGATCGTCGCGCCCACGGCCGTGCTGCTGAGTTCGATCGGCGATTCGGTGCATCGGCTCATCGCCGGCGTGCAGCAGAACACACTGCAGATTCCGCCGCCCAGACCGGGCGTCGCCGCATGGCCGGTGGTCGGGCCGAAGGTCCACGCCGCCTGGCAACTGGCGCACGACGACCTGCCCGCGCTGGTCAAGAGCCACCAGCCGAAGCTCGGTGAACTGGCCAAGGCGGCGGTGGGCATGGTGGCCAGCATCGGCGGCGGCATTCTCGGGTTCGTTGCGGCCTTCATCGTCGCCGGCATCATCATGGCCTTCGGCGCGGCCGGCGATCGCGCCAGCCACGCGATCTTCTCGCGCATCGTCGGCGTCGAACGCGGCGATGAGTTCACCACGCTGTCGGTGGCCACGGTCCGCGCCGTCGCCCAGGGCGTGATCGGCATCGCCTTCATCCAGGCCATCCTCGTCGGCCTGGTCCTGCTGCTCGCCGGCGTGCCGCTGGCCGGCGTGCTGTCGGTCATCGTGCTCGTGCTCGGCATCGCGCAGGTACCGGCGCTGCTCGTCACGCTGCCGGCGATCGCCTACATCTGGATGAGCGGCGACTATGACACCGGTGCAGCCGTGGTGAACTCGGTGCTGCTGTTCGTCGCCGGCATGGCCGACAACGTGCTCAAGCCGCTGATGCTCGGCCGCGGTGTCGACGCGCCGATGCCGGTGATCCTGCTGGGCGCGCTCGGCGGCATGGCGGCGGGCGGCATCGTCGGGCTGTTCGTCGGCGCGGTGCTGCTGGCGCTGGGTTATCAGATCTTCATGGGCTGGGTGGCGGCCAACCCGGAGGCGAAGCCCCTGGCGGGCGACAGCGGCCAGGTTGCGGCCGACTGAAGCTGCTGCGGCCGATGGCATCCACGCGCGGGCTGGTGCGAATGGTGGTGCCCGCAGCCGTGGTGTTGCTGGGCGGATGCACGACACTCGGGCCGGATTTCAAGGCGCCACAGGTGCCCTGGCTGCAGGGCTGGTCCGGCGGCGCGTGGCGCACGCTGGCCGACGAAGCGCCGCGCCGCGCTGAAGCGCGCGACGACGAATGGTGGCGCCAGTTCGGCGACCCGGTGCTCGATCAGCTGGTGGCCGAGGCGCAGCGCGTGAACCCGGGCGTGCGCACCGCCGGCCTGCGCATCCTGGAGTCACGGGCGCAGCTCGGCATCGCCGGCAGTGCGCTGTACCCGCAGCTGCAGCAAGTCAGCTCAGAAGCCCTGGCTGCAGGCAACCGCGGCAGCAACGGCCAGGGCCGCACTTTCGGAACCTT
The DNA here is from genome assembly GCA_018261815.1 of Pseudomonadota bacterium. Classification (GTDB taxonomy): domain Bacteria; phylum Pseudomonadota; class Gammaproteobacteria; order Burkholderiales; family Burkholderiaceae_C; genus Rubrivivax. The sequence continues at coordinate 929 of JAGTRL010000287.1, read as the reverse complement.
CGGCCTGGCCTTCGACCTGGCCTGGGAGCTGGACTTCTGGGGCAAGTTCAAGCGCGGCATCGAGTCGGCGGACGCCGCCTACTTCAGCAGCATCGCGCAGTACGACGACATTCAGGTGCTGGTCGCGGCGCAGGCGGCGAGCCTGTACGCATCGATCCGAACCATCGAGGTGCGGCTGCGCATCGCCAACGAGAACGCCGCGATCCAGGCGCGCAGCCTGGAGATCACCGAAAGGCTGTTCCGCAGCGGCAACGATGCCGAGCTCGACGTGCAGCAGGCCCGTTCGCAATATCTCGGCACGCTGGCGACGATCCCCGAGATCGAGAGCAGCCTGCGCCAGACGCGCAACGCGCTGTGCGTGCTGCTCGCCCGGCCGCCCGATGCGCTGCCCGAGCTGCAGGGCGGGCGCGCGAAGATTCCCGAAGTGCGGCTCGAGGCGATCGTCGACCTGCCGGCCGAGATGCTGCGGCGCCGCCCCGACGTACGTGCCGCCGAGATGCAGCTGGCCGCGCAGTCGGCGCAGATCGGCATCAGCGAGGCCGCGTTGTACCCGTCGATCGCATTGGCGGGCTCGGTGGGACTGTCGGCGACCACCTTCGGCTCGCCCGGCGCCACGCTGGCCTGGGGCCTCGGCCCGGCGCTGGTGTGGAACGTCTTCGACCATGGCCGGCTGACGAACCAGGTGCTGGTACAGGACGCGCGCTTCCAGCAGCTGTACGAGCAGTACCAGGACGTGGTGCTGCGCGCTGCACGCGAGCTCGACGACGCGGCGAGCAGCTTCGCCTACACGCGCGCGCAGGTCGGCATCCTGCGCGATGCGGTGCAGGCCGCCAGGCGCTCGCTCGACATCGCGACGGTGCAGTATCGCGAAGGCCTGGTCGACTTCCAGCGCGTGCTCGATTCGCAGCGTGCGCTGTTCAGCGCGCAGG
>JAGTRL010000286.1 GCA_018261815.1 Pseudomonadota bacterium | reverse complement strand
CGAGTCGCTGCAAGAGCAGGGCATCGAACTGTGCTTTGCCGAGATGAAAGGCCCGGTGAAGGACAAGCTCAAGCGCTTCGGGCTGTTCGGCCACTTCGGCCAGCAGACCTTCTTTGCCACCATCGACGATGCGGTGCGGGCCTATCGGATTGCGTTTCCGGAACAAGCCGAAGAGCGCTGAGGTGGTTCGTTCAGTGCCGGTAGTCTTCTTCCCGCTGATGCCGCACGGCGCCGATGACGACGACATCGTTGACGATCTCGAAGAGCACGATGTAGCCCGCTGCACCGAAGGGCACGATCAGCTCCCGCGAGCGACCATTGCCCAGCTCTGCCCGACGGCATGAGTAGGGCGACCAGGACAGCAGGCGCATGCCTTCGCGGATGGCGTCCAGCGCCCTTTGCGGAGTGGCCCAGTCGGGCGTCTCGCTCGCAAGCTCGCGCTCGATGGCAAAGTCCTCCAGACGCTGCAGGTCTTCCACCGCCTCCTGCAGCAGCGTGACGGTGTACTTGATCGTCACCGGCCGGCGTGCTTGGCGGCTCGGCGCTTGGCGTCATCGAGGCGTCTCTGCAGATCGTCCATGACGGCGTCGACCGTGTGCCCGCCGCCTTCGCGCTTCCAGTGCTCGATTGCCGCCTCGCCACGGGTGACGAACTCGGCCTGCACGCGACGCCAGGCCGCCGCCGCGACGACCGCCTCCTCGATGAACTGGGTCAGCGATTCACCTTCGCGCAGGACAGCCTCGACTTCGGCCCTGACCTTGGGCTCGACGCGGATGGGAGGGAATGTGGCGGAGCGCATTGCAGCAGTGTATAGCAATCGTGCTACGTGAGCAGTTTCATCATTGCGCCCTTCTTCAGCGCTCCTGACCCGCGACTGAATGGGCGTGCGGGGTGGAGGACAGGAGAGCTTCGACAGCCAGAAACCGAGCATCGGCACCGATTCCGGCGCGTCATCGGCCCACCGTGTCCAGCGTCGAACTGATGTTTCAGACAGATTGCTGCCCGCCAAGACACGGCGAACTGAACTGAACACGGTCCTCTGCCCCGGGCCTATCGCCTGCGCAACCCCAGCACCATCACCGTCCCCACGACCAGCAGCGCGCCCAGCACCTGGATCAACGAAATCGACTGGCCCAGCCACAGCCAGGCCATGGCCAGCGCCGCCACCGGCTCGACGTTGAGGATCGGCGAGCTGCCCACCACGCCCAGCTTGGGCAGCAGCGTGAACATGATGGTGAACGCGGTGCCGTACAGCAGCGTCAGCAGCGCCAGGCCCCACCAGCCGGCGGGGGCATTCGGCAGATGCAGCCCACCCTGGGTGAAGGTGCCCAGCCAGGCCAGCACGCCGACGATGCCCATCGTGATCGCGGTGCGCAACCGGCCATCCAGGTCGGCCACCTCATGCTGCGTCAGCGCCAGCACCAGGCCGAAGGTGGCGCCGGCCACCAGTGCGAAGCCCACACCGGCGCCGATGCGGCCCCAATGCGCCTTGGCATCCAGTCCCGAGGCCAGGCCGGTCACGTCCAGTGCCAGTGCCAGCCCGAACAGGATCACCGGCATGGCGATCAGGATGGCGCGCTCCGGCTGGTGCCGGTAGATCGCCCACGCGGCGGCTGCTGTCCACAGCGGATAGGTGTTGAAGGCCAGCAGCGCCAGCCCCACCGGGATGCGCGCCACCGACGAATACAGGCACAGGCTCTGCACGGCGACCAGCGCTCCAATCAGCGGCATCACCATGCGGTGGCGGGCGCTCAGCGCCAGCGGCACCCGATTCAGCACGACGATGGTCGCCACCACCACGGCGGTGGCCAGGCTGCGCACGGTCACCGCAGTGGCCACGTCGACGCCATGATCGAGCGCGATGCGCGCTGCGACATGGTTGGCGCCGAACATGCAGGCCAGAAGCAGCAGCATGACGAAGGCCCGGGGGCTGATCGGCTGAGATCTCATGGCATGGGCACTACACCGACGCTGCGGCAAGCTGGTGCAACGGCATGCAGTCTGGCACATGGCGTGCATAGGCCTCGAATCCGTTGCAGGGTCAATTCATTGCCGTGGCAGCCAGGTTTGTCGGGTTGTCCCCTAGTTTGCGGATGGCTGACGCGATCGATCGGGCGCAAACTGCTCGACACTCCGCGGCTCCGCGGACTCGGGGGTCTGGCTTGGAAGCCTCGATGCGCATGGTCCGCCGCCTGGCGGCGATCGCATTTGCCGACGTGGTCGGCTGGACTAGGCTCGTCGAACGCGACGATGCGGCCGCGGTGTCGGCCTGGAAGGCGGTGCAGCGCGAGCTGATCGAACCGAACATCAAGGCCTACGGCGGACGCCTGATCGAGGTCGCCGGCGATGCCGTGCTGGTGGAGTTTCCCAGCGCCGTCGAAGCTGTACGCTGGGCCATCGACCTGCTGCAACGGCTGGAAGACCGGCGTGCCGGCGAACCCGCCAATCCGATCCACATGCGCGTGGGCATCAGCATCGAAGATGCCATCGTCGACGAGGACAAGTTGCTCGGCGATGGTGTGAACATCGCGTCGCGTGTGCATCAGATGGCGGCGCCCGACCAGGTGGTCATCACCCAGGGGGTTCGCGACTTCGTCTGGAACAAGCTGCCGGTACGTCTGCTCGACCTGGGCGAGCAGCAGCTGAAGAACATCAGCCGTCCCGTTCGCACCTTCCGCGTGCTGGCGGGTGACAACGCCGCGCCGAGCATCCAGCCGCACCTGATGTGGGACAACCGGCCGACGCTCGCCGTGCTGCCCTTTCGCGGCGACGGCAGCGAGGCCGATTCGTACTTCGGCGACGGCATGACCGAGGAGATCATCAGCAAACTGTCGATGAACCGCTCGCTCTTCCTGGTGGCACGCAGCTCGACGCTGAAGTACCGCGGCCACAGCGCCAGCGCCGCCGACATCGCGACCGAACTCGGCGTGCGCTACCTGATCGAGGGTTCGGTGCAGCGCCACGACAAGCGCTTGCGCATCAACGCCGGCTTGATCGATGCCAGTCGAAACCGCGAGCTGTGGGCAGAGCACTATGACGGCGAATACGAAGATCTGTTCAGCTTCCAGGACCAGATTGCGGTGAGCATCGCGGCGGCCATCGATCCGCGCCTGCAGGAGGCAGAGATCGCGCGTGTACGCGAGCGTCCGACCGACAGCTTCGGCGCTTACGACTGCGTGCTGCGCGGCCTGGCGGTGCTCTACAACTTCAACATGCCCGACTTCGCGCTGGCTGGCGACATGTTTCGCCGTGCCATCGAACTCGATGCCCACTACGCGCAGGCCCATGCCCACCTGGCCTGGTGGCACAACCTGCGATTCGGCGAGGGCCTGAGCAGCGACTTCGCCCTGGACCAGCGTCTGGCCGACGAGCACTCGCAGGCCGCGGTGGAACTCGATCCGCGCGATGCCTGGTCCTTGTCGGTGGCCGGGCACATTCAGTCCTTCCTGCACAAGCGTTTCAACGTGGCACTGGAGATGTTCGACCAGGCCTTGCACCTGAATCCGAGTTGCGCGACGGCCTGGGCCCGCAGCGCCAATACACTGGCCTACGTCGGCCGCGGCGAAGAGGCGATGGAACGCGTGCGCAATGCCATGCGGCTGAGCCCGTTCGATCAACTGAGCTTCGCCTACTGCACGACCAACGGCACGGCGGCACTCGTCATCGGGCGTCTGGACGAAGCCGTCAGCTGGCTGAACAAGGCGCAGCAACTGAATCCGCGCTACAAGGCGTCCAAGCGCATGCTGATCGCTGCCTTGGCGCTGTCTGGCGATGTGGAGCGCGGGCGACAGCTCGCTGCCGAATTCATGGCCTTGGAGCCCGGCTTCACCTTGTCGGCCTTTGCCAAGTGGTACCCGTTGCAGAGCCCCCATATGGAACGTGTGCTCGAGGGCCTGGGCCTGGCCGGAATTCCGGCCTGAATGCCACACCACCACGAGGAGGTTCAGATGAGCGGATCGCAAGCGTCTTTCGGTCAAGGTCAAGGTCAAGGGCAAGGTCAAGGGCAAGGGCAAGGGCAAGGGCAAGGGCAAGGGCAAGGGCAAGGGCAAGGGCAAGGGCAAGGGCAGGGGCAGGGGCAGGGGCAGGGGCAGGGCGGAGCTTACGGCTGGGCGCCCTACATGGGTGGAACGGGCGCCGGCATGGGCAGCGGCAGCGGTTTTCTGTCGGGCTACGGCTACATCGCGCGCAGTGCCTATGCGACGCCGCTGGAGCTTGGCTTCAAGCCGTGGACGCTCGATTTCTCACCGGTCAGTGGTGGCCTGGCTTTCCCGACACACGCGCGCTTCAACCCCTACCCGGTGGCGGGAAACGCAGCGGGGCCCCAGCGGGTCTGGCAAACCGAGGATTGGGATCCGGCGCTGCGCTTCTGGTCGCTGGCATTCGATGCGCAGCTCATCGAATGGATGCAGGACCTGGACATCTCGGCGCCATCGATCCTGGCGGCACGCGAGTTCGCGAAGGAGTACGGTAAGTGGCAGATGATCGATGGCGCCGCCCTGGTGACGGCGGATTGGCTGCGGCCGGAGCATCTCGAATGGCTGCCGGCCGACAACACTGCCGCCGCAGCCCAGGTGGCGTGGAACTTCATCAATGGCGAACTCGACGAACTGGTCGATCTGATGGAAGACGACCGCGCTCGCTACATGGCTGAATCGATCGATCAGGCCGACGGCATTCCAGGCTACTTCATGCACCTGCTGGCCATGGAGTCCGCCGGCAAACCGCACACCCTGCAACTCATCAAATGCGGCTTGGCCATCGGCAACCTGGTGTACATGCACTACAAGAGCCGGTTCCGCCGCGTTAGGCCGTCCACCTTGTGTCCCGGGCTGGTGCCGCCGTTCGGACCGCCGCGCCACCCGGCGTTTCCCAGCGGGCATTCGTTCCTGGGCCATTTCATCGCGCTGCTGCTGCTGGAGATCGAAGGCGTGGCCGAGCGCTATGGCATCGGCCTGCTGCCCGATGGGTCGGCCGTCGGCACGAAGCCCACCTGGGCCACGTACAAGGCCGCCACCGATAGCGCCGCCGACCTCGACGGGCCGCTGTTCTGGCTGGCCGCACGGCTGGCCAAGAACCGCGAGCGCATCGGCGTGCACTATCGCAGCGACAGCCTGGCCAG
>JAGTRL010000285.1 GCA_018261815.1 Pseudomonadota bacterium | reverse complement strand
GCCCGCGCCCAACACTGCTTTGGTTCGCGCCATCCAGCACCTCCTGATGGGAAGTGCATGATACCGAAAGCTAATCTATGTGAACAGTATTGGGGCTAGCCGATCCACATTCTTCGGGGTCTCAATCCCCCGGGCCTCGCCGCAGGCCTGGGTAAGCAGCTCTGATGTCCGACTTCATTGCCTCTGCACCCGTCGCTTCTCTTGTCATGGCCACCTTCGTCGGCGCCAGCCTTCTGGCGCTGTACGCCGCCCCTTGGATGATCGAGCGTGGCGTCTTCCGGCCCTACTGGCTGCTGCCGCGGCGCGCCTGGGCGACGCCGGTCACCAGTGCCTTCTTGCATGCCGACCTGGGACATCTGTTCTTCAACGGCTTCACGTTCTGGGCGTTCGGCTTTTCGCTTGAACGCACGGTGGGCAGCACGCAGTTCGCCGCGCTGTATGCGGCCGGCCTGTTCGCCAGCGCGCTGGGCACCTGGGTCAACCACCGCCGGGAGCCTGGCTACCGGACACTTGGCGCCTCCGGTGCGATCCTGGCAGTGCTGTTTGCGTCCATCGTCTACCACCCGGGCTCGTCGATCTTCATCCTGCCTATCCCCGTGCCGATCCCAGCGCCGCTGTTCGCGGTGCTGTATCTGGCATTCACCTGGTGGGCGTCGCGGCAAGCGCGCGGCCGCATCAACCACGATGCACATTTGGCGGGCGCGCTTGCCGGCGTAGCTTTTGTCGCGCTGACTGAGCCAACAGTCGTCGCACGACTGATCTCGCGGCTGCTCGGCTGAGTCTGCGAGGCGCTTAGGGTGCTGCGCTGCCGACGAGCGTCGGTGCCCGCCGTTGTCGAGAGGGCGCGCCGGCTGTTGGAGGCGCAGCGAGACACCGCAGGTTGCTCATTGTGCCGACAGCCAAAGGCAGTTCTCGCCAGATGCTGGTCGGGAATGCAGCGGAAGCCGCCGTTCACTCCGACCGGCCAGATCACCTGCTTGCTACTATGCCTGAGTGAAACGATGGGCACTGAGCGCAATAGCTGCGCCACTAACCGGATATGGGCGCCACAGCCTGCGCCACTATCCGGATACGGGCGCATGTCGCCCGACATTCAAGTTGAGCTTCAAGCTAATGGGTGCAGTCCTGCCGTCGGTGCGCGCTTAGCTGTACTTTGGCCGAACGACCAAACTTCCCATGCCAACCTCCCTCAAGTCGATCTTCGTGGCGATGCCATTCAAGGCGGAGTACGAACCTGTTCTCGAACTCATCAAGAGCGCTGCCTTCCTCCTCGATCTTCGGGTCGTCCAGCTAGCGGAGGCGGCCTACGCAGGGTCAGTCACCACCAGAATCTGCAACTCAATTGACGAAGCAGACGCATTGGTTGCTGTTCTATCGGAAGAGAATGGCAACGTGTACTACGAGGTCGGCGTTGCGCACTGCCAGAGGAAGCCTGTAGCAATTTTGACTTCCAGCCTCGCGGCCCTCAAGTTCGACCTTCGAGATCATCGTGCGTTGGTCTACGACCCAAAAAGTCCGAGTACTGCCAAAGACGAACTGGTTCGCACTCTTGCCGCCGCGCTCGGCACATCCGCTGATCAAACAACACACCTATCAAGCGCTTTCAGCGGAGCGTCCGCTGAAGCGGAAACCGCGGCAGAACGGGGCTTGCGCAAGGCGGTCGCAACCGTCGCATCACATCTCGGCATGGTCGAGCCAATCGAACTGGTCAAAGTCCACTTCCACCCCAACGACCGTGAGGTAGCGTTCGAAGTCAAGGATTTCATGGGGACCCGGGCGCGCGCCTTAGTAGACGTGAACGGGATAATTCGATCGATCAAAAGATCTTCCCGCTGAAGTGCGGCCTAACGCCTCAGCTCAAACGATGAGCGGCAGCAATCTGGAGATCCGAATGGCCGCAGCCAGTCTGAAGCGGTCGACCCGGCACCAAGCCGGCACCTGATTGACACAGGTGCTCGCGCGCACCACCACCCTCTGCTGCAGTGCGCCGTCCTTGTGGGTCGTCGGCTCGGTCGTGATGTCGGTGACGCGCCGGATCGATAGGATGTGCCTGCTCGTGTCGATCTGCCGCCGGCTCGCTCGTCGTATCGGCAGGCGACATCGACCAGTCGCCTGCCGAGCTGCACGGTGGCAGCAGTTGTGGAGTGATCGTCATGAACCCATCGCCAACCCGTCTGGTGCTGCTGGTGGCCACGCGCAAGGGCGCCTGGCTGTTCCATGGGGACGCGCAGCGCAGCGCCTGGACCGTCGACGGCCCGCACTTCCTGGGCCACACCATCAGCCACCTGCAGCTCGACCCGCGCGACGGCCGCACGCTGCTGGCCGCGGCGAAGACCGGCCACCTGGGACCGACCGTGTTCCGCTCCACCGACCTCGGCAAGACATGGAAGGAAGCCCGCCAGCCGCCGGCCTTCGACAAGCCGTCGAACGGCCGGCCTGCGCGCGCGGTGGACCACACTTTCTGGCTGACGCCGGGCCACGCGAGCGAGCGCGACAGCTGGTACGCCGGCACCTCGCCGCAGGGCCTGTTCCGCAGCCAGGACGGCGGCGTCAGCTGGACGCCCCTGCCGGCGGTCAACGACGATGCGCAGTTCCGCGAGTGGATGGGTACCGAACAGGACGGCACGCCCGACGGCCCGAAGCTGCATTCCATCATCGTTGACCCGCGCGACCCGGCGCACCTGCTGTTCGGCATGTCGGGCGGCGGCGTGCACGAGTCGCGCGACGCCGGGCGCAGCTGGGCGCCGCTGATCGAGGGCATGCAGGTGGTCGAAGGTTTCGACGCCGCCACCGTGACCTTCCACGACCCGCACTGCGTGCGCCTCTGCCCCAGCAACCCCGACCGCCTGTACCAGCAGAACCATTGCGGCATCTACCGGCTCGACCGGCCGGGCACGGCCTGGCAGCGCATCGGCTGCAGCATGCCCGCCGACGTGGGCGACGTCGGCTTCCCGATGGTCGTGCATCCGCACGATGCCGACACCGCCTGGGTGTTCCCGATGGACGGCACCGATGTCTGGCCGCGCACCAGCCCGGCCGGTCGCCCGGCGGCCTACGTGACGCGTGATGGCGGGCACACCTGGCAGCGGCTGGACCAGGGGCTGCCGCAGCAGCAGGCCTGGTGGACCGTCAAGCGCCAGGCGATGACGGCCGATGCGTTGCCGGCGCCGGCGCTGTACCTGGGCACCACCAGCGGTGAGCTGTGGATCGGGCACGACGGCGGCGCGCGCTGGGCCCACATCGCCCGCCACCTGCCGGAGATCTACGCGGTCGAAGTCGCGGAGCTGCAGTGAAGGTGTTGGTGCCCAGCGCGCTGCGTTCCTACACGGGCGCGTCGCATGTGGAGGCGGCCGGCGACACGCTGCTCGCGCTCTTTGCCAACCTCGACCAGCGCTACCCGGGCCTGCGCTTTCGCGTCGTCGACGAGCAGCAACAGCTGCGGCCGAACATGCGCGTCTTCGTCAACGGCCTGGGCGTCCGCGATCTCGGCCACGCCCTTCAGCCGGACGACTTCGTGGCCATCGTGATGGCGCTGAGCGGCGGTTGAGAAGCTCGGCCTCAGCGCCGCCGTCGCGTCTTCAGTCGGGAAAGCGCTCGACGTGGATTTCGCCTTTGCGGCCGTAGTAGCTGACGTGGCGCCCGGCGATCCAGACCGTGTAGCCGATGCAGCCCGCCTGGCGGGACAGCTTCTTGAACTCCGGGTACATGACGCCGCCCTGCTGTGCGCCGCGGATCGCCGCCTGCACGGCGGCGTCGTCGAAGTCCTGGGCGATGTCGACGTCGGGCATCGGCAGGTCCAGGCTGAAGGTATCGCCGTCGGTCAGGTAGTAGGTCGTGCGCTGCGTGCGGTAGTCGGCGACGTAGGACTCGACGCCTGCTTGCATCAGCAGGTCGACCACCTGGCCGAAGTGCAGGCGCCCGTGGGCGGCCTCGCGGATGACGCGTTGCGTGGCGTCGTTCATGTTCAGCTCCGGTCGGGATGAAAGGCAAAGGCGCGCTCAGGCCACGGGGATTTCCGTCAACCGGTGGTGCGCCGCCAGTGCCGCAAACGCCTGCATCAGCGCCTGGCGTTCGCGCGGGTCGAGGTGGCCGAAGAAGTGCGCTTCGTTCTGGTCGGCCAGCGCCGCCAGGCGGGGGACGAGCGCCCGGCCCTTCGCGCTGATCTGCAGCACCTGCTCGCGCGCGCTGCCCGCGGCGAGTTCGCGCCGGGCCAGGCCTTTTTCCTCCAGGCGGGTGACCACCTTCGAGGCGGCCCCCTTGGTCATGCCCAGGGCCTGGATCAGCTCGGCATGCGTGGTCTGCGGCTTGTCGTACAGCGTGCGTAGCGCCACCCATTCGGTGACGCTCGCCCCTTCGCTCTCGACGAGCTCGGCGAAGCGCGCCGAGACGTGGTTGGACACGACGCGCAGCCAGAAGCCCAAGTGCGCGTCCAGCGCGCTGACGGTGGATCGAGGCCGTTGCCGCATGCGTAGGTTTCTATGGAAACGTTCGGGGCATCATTGTAGTTTCCGTGGAAACACATGTCGAGCGCCAAGCCGTCGCCAGGCCGTCCGCGCCGGTCGCTCGGGCGTCGTTCAGTCGGTGCCGACCGTGCGCCCGCGGGCCCAGGCGCGCAGGGCCTCGATGGCCTCGGCGCGCGTCACCGACAGCGGCCGGGTGCGCGCCAGCTCGGCGCGCACATGCGCCACCCCAGCGGCCTGGCCCAGCGCATGCGCCTCGTAGCGCGCCGCCAGCACGGCCGCCTCGATCTCGGCGCCGGCAAAGCCGTCGCTGGCTGTCGCCAGCGCTGCAAGGTCCGACGCCTGTGCCGCAATGCGATGCCGGCCCAGGTGGATGCCGAAGATCGCCTCGCGCGTGGCCGCATCCGGCAGGTCGACGAAGAAGATCTCGTCGAAGCGGCCCTTGCGCATCAGCTCGGGCGGCAGCCGCTCGATGTCGTTGGCGGTGGCCACCAGAAACACGCTGCTGCGCCGCTCGGCCATCCAGGTGAGCAGCGTGCCCAGCATGCGCTGGCCGGCGCCGCTGTCGCCGTCGCCGCTGCCGCTGGACAGGCCCTTTTCCACCTCGTCCATCCACAGCACGCAGGGCTGCATCGCGTCGGCCACGCGCAGCGCCTCGCGCAGCTTGCG
>JAGTRL010000284.1 GCA_018261815.1 Pseudomonadota bacterium | reverse complement strand
TTCGACCCCCTGCAGGTCCGCCGCGAGCGGTGAAACCGCCTGGGCGATCGCTGCGAGCTGCGGGATGAACGGCAGCCACAGGGCCGCCCCCAGCACATTGAACAGCACATGCACGACGGCGGCGCGCTTCGCATCCTGCGGCTTGCCGATGCCGGCCAGCACGGCGGTGATGCCGGTGCCGATCTTCGCGCCGAACAGGATCGCGATGCCGGCCGGCAGCGACAGCAGGCCCTGCGTGGCCATGACCACGGCCAGACCGATCGTGGCCGACGACGACTGCACCAGCGCGGTGAACACCGCCCCGGCCAGCATGCCGAGCACCGGGTTCTGCAGCGATTGCAGCAGTTCGGCAAAACGCTGGTTCGTCCGCAGCGGCGACATCGCTTCGCCCATCGCCCCCATGCCATAGAAGAGCAGGCCCAGCCCGAGAAGCATGGCGCCGTAGTGGCGCGCCACGCCTTCCTTCCAGACGAAGCCCATCACGAAGCCGATCGCGATCAGCGGCATTGCGAGAGCGGTGGTGTTGAAGGCCACGATCTGCGCCGTCACCGTCGTGCCCACGTTGGCACCGAAGATCACGCCGACCGCCTGCACCAAGGTCATCAGGCCGGCACTGACGAAACCCACGACCAGCACCGTCGTCACCGAGGACGACTGGATCACTGCAGTCACGATGGCCCCGGTGAGAGCGCCCAGGATCCGGTTTCCGGTCAGCTTGGCCAGCAGCGTGTTCATCTGCTGGCCGGCGGCTGCCTTCAACCCATCGGTCATCTTCTCCATGCCATACAGGAACAGCGCCAGCCCGCCAAGCAGCTGGATGGTCATGGTCACGGAGGCGATTTCAGTCATGTTCCACCTCGCGGGCCGGCAGCCTCGGGGAGCCGCGGCGAAACCATCCCCAGGCCTGCGCCGAGGGTGGGGTTCGAATGCATGCATGGCCCATGCACTTCGTCGACCGCCGTCTGCGTCGGACCTTCGTGGCCACGGCGGGCCTGTGGGTCTGGTGTCGCGCTCCGGGCCGCGCCGCGCTCAGACCAGTGTCACCTTGCCGGAGGCCAGGTCGTACATCGAGGCGATGATCTTGATGCTGCCCTTGGCTTCGAGTCCAGCCAGCACCGGGCTGCGTTCGCGCACCAGCTTGACCGAATGCTGCACATGGGTGCGCGCCACGGCATCGACGAAGGCGGCGTTCTTCGATGTGCGATCGCCGGTGTAGACGGTGGCGTCGATGGCCGACTTGAAGCGCGCCAGCAGCAGCGTCAGGTTGCCGAGCACGACGTTGTCGATCGCGCCCTTGATGGCGCCGCAGGCGGTGTGGCCCATCAGCACCACCGCCTTGGCACCGGCGGCGGCGCAGGCGAATTCCATCGAGCCGAGGATGTCGTCGTTGACGGCATTGCCGGCCACCCGGGCGTTGAACGTGTCGCCGATGCCCAGGTCGCAGATCACCTCGACCGGCGCGCGTGAATCGACACACGACAGCACGATCGCCGCTGGAAACTGGCCTGCCGAACTGGAGCGCATCTCGGCGAGAAAGTCGCGCTCCTTGCGCGCGCCCGACAGAAAGCGCGCGTTGCCTTCCAGCATCTTCTGGATCACCTGGTCGGGCGTCATGGCGTTGCGCTGCGCCTCGCTGAGGGACGCGGCCGTGGCTCCGGAGGGCATGGCGCCGAGCCCCACGGCCAGCAAACCCAGCGCCGTGCTGCCGCCGAGGAATCCGCGGCGATGCGCGTCACAACACACTGCATTGATCTTCATGTTCTGCCCTAGAAATCGATGGTCAACCGATCATGGCCTTCGGCGTGTGCGCAGGCTTTGCTCGTGGATCGTGGTGCTGCCGTGGGTGTACGGCTCGGCGCAGATCTTCCTGTTCGGTGCCGAGTTCACCTGGGTCTACTCACACTGCCACGGCTCGCGCCGGCCGCTGCCTGGTGCGACGCCGCAGCGCAGTGACGCCAACGCTAATTCAGGTTCAGCGGCGTGATGCGGCTGCCGCTGAGGCTGAGGCTGCCCATCAGCCCGCTGTTCGTCAGCACGAAGCCCACCACCGGCTGCTGCGCCGTCCGTCCGGTGATGCTCGCATCAGCGCCCACCGTCAGCAGCGTCACGTTGGCATCGGCGCCCACGGTCCAGCCATTGCTCGACTTGAAGCGGCCGAGCGCGTCGTCGGTCATGAACAGGATGAACACCGCCTGCGACTGCGCGCCGGCGAGCAGGCCGACCGAGCCTTCGCTCATGCGGTGGTAGCTGACGGTCTTGCCGCCCTCGCGCAGCACGCCCTGGCCTGACGCGCCGCCGACGATGAAACCGGCCGAGACGAAGTTGGGAAACACCAGCACGCCACGGGCCTGCTTGACCAGGGCCTCGGAGTCGCGTGCCTCCCTGTACAGCCGCGTGAGTGCGTTGTCGGCCTGGGAATTGAGGGCCTGCCGCTGCGCCGCCGGGTCGCCCGAGGCGCCGCTGGTGGTCGTGCATCCGGTGCCGAGAACAGCCAGAGTTGCCATCGACAGGCCACCGATGATGAGATTTCGCTTATTCATGGATCGTGCTTTCTAGGTTGGGGGGGATTTTGGCGTCGCCCGAGTCACAGGACGACGGCCGCGGTTGTCACCTGAGCCGGGCTCAGGCCAAGGCCTTGGCCTTGAGCTTGTCGAATTCCGACTGGGTGATGGTGCCGGCGTCGAGCAGTGCCTTGGCCTCGGCGATGTCGGCCGCCGGCGATTTGCCGGCCACGGTCTTGATGTAGGTCTCGGTCTCGGACTTGGCCTTCTGCAGGCTGGCCTGCTGGCGGCCGGCCATGCCCTTGCCGCGGGCGATGATGTAGATGATGGCCGTCAGCACCGGAATGAAGATCAGGCCGATCACCCACAGCACCTTCGAGCCGCCGCCCAGTTCGTGGTCCCTGAACAGATCGACCACGATCTGGAACATGATGATCAGGTAGGCCACGAAGAAGAAGGTCGAGATCATCAACCAGACCATGTCCCAGAAGTTGCTCATTGCGTGCTTTCAAGTTGTTGGAATTTGGGGTGGATCAGGGCTTCGTGCCAGGTTCTAGAAGGCATAGCGCAGGATGGCCGCAAGACCGGTGCCACCGGGAATGTCCGCGCGGCGCAGGCCCAGCACGCGCGCACCGGAGCTCAGCGCGCGCGCCGCGATCTGGTCGACCACGCCCAGGCCCTGCGCAGCGCCGGCGTCGCCGAAGCTGACCCGGCCCTCGTCGTCGATGTGGCCGGGCACGACGTCGTCGATGTCCACCAGCAGCGTGCCGATGGCGCCGAAGGTCGCGGCCCGCGCGGCCTGTGCGATGTCGGTGGTGGTGCGCCCCTGCGCGCTGCGCGCCTCGAACTGCTCGCGCAGCTGTTCCATGTCGCCGCGGTGCAGCCGGTCGAGGAGGGCGCGCGAGGCCTGGCCGAGCTCGGCGTCGCTGAGCAGTTCGGGGTTGCCGGCAATCGATTCGGCCACCAGGTGCGGATAGGAGCACACCGAGCGGAAGATCGCGTCCAGCGGCTGCGCGGCGGCCAGGATCAAAGGCGTCTCGCTGCCGGCCAGTCGGTCGCGCAGTGCCTGGTCGACCTGCCGCGCGTACTGGCGCATGCGCACCTTCTGGCCTTCGGCGCCATGGATGCGGCCGCTGGCCGAGCGGTCGGTGATCGAGGCCTTGCCCACCGCGCTGGCCACGTCGCTGGGCAGCCCTTCGACCTTGACCGCCACCGAAGGCAGCTCGGCCGACACCTCCACCAGCCGCACTGCGCCCTGCGCCAGCGCCAGCACGTAGGCCGACTGCGGCACGGTGATGGCACGCAGCAGCGGCTTGATGAAGAAGCGGTCCGCTGCCATCGACAGCGGCTCCAGCGCATTGGGCAGGCGGAAGGTCAGCAACTCCCCGGGCGTGGCCAGCACCGCCAGGCTGCGCGCCTGGAAGCGCCAGAACTCGTCGTCATCGACCAGGTCCGCGAGTGCCTCCTCGAGAGCCGCCACCTGCGCCTTCTCGGTGCCGCGGCTGCGCAGTGCTTCCAGCGCCTGCCAGGCCAGGTTCTTCAGCGCGATGCGGTCGGCCTGGGCATCCTGCGTCAGCGGGGTGGTCGGCAAGTAGATCGACACGCAGGCCCCGGCGCGCACGGCGCTGAGCCTTTCGATGTCGCCACGGGTCGGCAGATCGACATACAACATAGGGAAGCTTCCTGAATGACGTTTCTGCAGCCGGCGGCCGCAGGGCGAGCGATTGTGACCGCTCGCGTCCGCGCGTCAACCGGCCGCGCGTGTCACGGCGCGGCGACCAGCGGGGCGGCCCCTTGCCGAGCCGGTGCGTCTGGTGTAGGCGGCATCTTCACCAGCGCCTGGATGTGCCCGACGAACTGCCGGGCCAGCGGGCTCGGCTCATGCGAATTCAGGCTCACCGCCGCCACCACCGTGCTGGTCACCGGCAGTTCGAAGGGCAGGCGCACGACGAACTCCTTGCCCGGCGCGAAGCTGATCTGCGAGCGCATGCCGAAGCTCAGCATGCCGGCATGCAGCACCAGCCCGAATTGAAGCTGGATCGACATCGCCTCCACCGCATGCTTGGGCATCGGCATGTGCATGCGGTCCAGCGAGCGCTGCACATGCTCGTAGAAGAAGCAGTCGGCCGGCGGCATCACCCAGCGCTGCTCCAGCAGCTCGGGCCACTGCAGGTTGTCGCGCGTGGCCAGCGCATGGGTCTGCGCCGCCACCACGCACAGCCGCTCGTCGAACAGGCGATCGACGCGCAGGTCGTCCGCCGGATCGACCAGCGCCAGGCGCAGGATCGCCAGCTCGATGTCGCGCTTGCGCAGCCGGTCCAGCAGCTCGGTCTCGCTCGCCTCGACCAGCGACACCAGGATGCCCGGGTGCTGGTCGAGCAGCCGGTTCACCGCCACTGGCACGAAGGGGATCGCCGGCAGCGGCAGCACGCCCACGCGCAGCGAGCCGATCGCGCCGCTGGACAGCAGCGCCAGGTCCTGCGCGGCGCGGCGCAACTCATCGAACACCGCTTGCGCGCGCGGCGCGAAGCTGCGGCCGTGCACCGTGGGCTCCACGCCGTTGAACACGCGGTCGAAAAGCTTGACGCCCAGGGTGTCCTCCAGCCCGGCGATGGCCTTGGTCACCGCCGGCTGCGTCAGGTGCAGCACGGCGGCGGCCTTGCGGAAGCTGCGGTGCTCGAGCAC
>JAGTRL010000010.1 GCA_018261815.1 Pseudomonadota bacterium | reverse complement strand
GGCGGTGGCGGTGGCGGTGGCGGTGGCAGCGGCTACGGCGTCGGCGCAGGCGGCGGCACATCGGGCCGCGGCACCGGTCCGGGTGCCAGGCCGACCACCAGTTCGGGTGCCGGGCGCAGTTCGAACTCGGCGTACTGGGCCGGCTCGCATGCCGGGGCGTCGGGCGATGGCAGTTTCCCGGGCCGCGGTGGCGTCGGCGAAGAAACCCGCATGATGACCCGTGCGGCGCCGCTGGCGCGCAGCGGCGAGCATTCCGAGGCAGTGCTCGGCCGGCTGAACCGGCTGGTCGGCCGGCACCTGCCGTCCTTCAGCGACACCAGCCGCGCGCACAAACTGTCGCCCGGGCTGGCCCAGGCCATCGACCAGGCGCAGCAGGGCATCCGCCGGCGGGTCGCTGCCAGCACGAAGCGCGCCGGCGAGCCGACGGTGACCACGCCGGCGCTGCTGGAAGAGCTGCACCAGCGCAAGCAGGCGCTGAAGCAGTCGGCGGCCACACCCGAGGAACGGGCCACCATCGAGATCGTCGCGCTGCTGTTCCAGAGCATCCTCACCGAAGACCGCATCCCAGCCAGCGTGCGCGTGTGGTTCGCGCGGCTGCAGATGCCGGTGCTGCGCGTGGCCGTCACCGAGCCCGACTTCTTTGCCACCGTCGACCACCCCGCGCGGCGGCTGATCGACCGCATGGGCGCCTGCGTGATGGGCTTCGACAGCTCGACGCGCAGCGTCGGCGACGCGCTGGAGAAGGAGATCAAGCGCGTCGTGCAGGTGGTCGAGGCCTATCCCGACACCGGCCGGCGTGTCTTCCAGACCGTGCTCACCGAGTTCGAGAAGTTCCTGGAGCACTACTTCAGCAACGAGAACGAGGCCACGCGCAAGGGCGTGTCGCTGGCCCAGCAGGTCGAGCAGCGCGAAACCATGGCCATCCAGTACACCATCGAGCTGCGCCGCATGCTCAACGAGATGCCGGTGCAGGAAAGCGTGCGTGCCTTCCTGTTCCAGGTGTGGGCCGACGTGCTGGCCACCACCGCGGTGCGCTACGGCTCGCAGAGCGACGAAACCCGCGCGATGAAGCGCGCCGCCTCCGACCTGATCTGGTCGGCCAGTGCCAAGGTCACCCGCGAGGAGCGGGCCGAAGTCATCCGCCGGCTGACGCCGCTGCTGAAGACGCTGCGCGACGGCATGTCCTCGGCCGGCATGGATCCGGCCCGGCAGGACGAGCACATCCAGATCCTCAACAACTCGCTGGCCGCAGCCTTCACGGCCAAGGCGCCAGTGATCCCGCACGAACGGCTGCAAGAGCTGGCCGAACGGCTCGAGTCGCTGGAAGAGCTGCTGCCCGACGCCGCCGACGTGACCATCGACGACTCGATCGTCTTCGACCTGTCGGGCCACGAGAGCTCCGAACTGGAGGTGGTGTCCGAAGGCGGCTCGATGCCGACGCCGGCGATGATCGCCTGGGCGCGCGAGTTGCAGGTCGGCGGCTGGTACATGCTCGACTACCGCGGCCGCAACGAGGCGGTGCAGCTGGCTTGGCTGGGCCTGCGCAAGCAGCTGTCGATGTTCGTCACCGCGCAGGGTCGCTGCGTGCTGTTCCAGCAGCAGCGGCTGGCGTCCTTCCTGCAGGCCGGGTTGCTGCTGCCGGCGCAGGACGAAAGCCTGAGCGTGCGCGCCACGCGCAGCGCCCTGGCCAAGCTGGACGTCGACCCGTCCCGTCTGCTGAATTGACCCACCCCCGCAGCGGCCGCGGCGCTTCCCCTGAAGGCGGCGCCACCGGCGGCCCGGTAGAGCCGGTTCCGCGGTGTCTGCCTGAAGGGAGAGCAGGCGTCGCCCGGACTTCAGTGGAGCAGGCGCTCTTCCGGGGCGACGAAGAGTTCGTCGAGGATCAGCGCGTCAGGCTCTTCGCCCAGGCTCCAGAAGACCATCAGCACGATGATCTTCAGATCCTCCAGTTCCACCGGTCCGTTGCCGATGGCGGTGGCCCGGTCGACCACCATCTCGCGCATCGTCGGCGGCAGCACGCCGGCCGATTCGAGAAAGCTGATGAAGCCGATGGATTCGTCGCCGAGCAGGTCGCGCTCGGCGTCTGAATAGACCCGCAGGCTCTCTTCGCCCTGGTGGCCGGCGCACGACTCTGCGCTGGTGGCCAAGCCGTCCAGCCACTTCAGCGCGTCCTGGATCTCGTCGCTTTCGAAGCCGACCGCAGACAACTTCCTGGACAGCTGCTGGTGGCTCGGGCAGGCGTCCGGGCGCCAGTAGTTTTCGTACAGGTACACGAGTACTTCAAACATGAAAACACTATAGCGTACCCCGCGTGCAGCATGGCCGCGGTTACCTTGTCGCCGGCTCAGACGTGGCTGCGGCGCTGATACAGGCCGCCCGGCAGGCGGGCCACCCGGTCCTCGAGCTCCAGCTCCAGCAGCCGCGCGCTCAGCTCCTGCGCGCTCCAGCCGGTGCGATCGCACAACGCGTCCAGCGTCGCCGGGTCATGGCCCAGTGCTTGCAGCACCGGATCGTCGCGCCCGCTCGGCGCGGGCGCCGGGTCGGCTGAAACCTCGGCGGACAGACCCTGCAGTTCCTCGAGGATGTCTTCGGCGCTTTCCACCAGCTTGGCACCCTGGCGGATGAGCGCGTGGCAGCCGCGAGACAGCGGCGAATGGATCGAGCCCGGCACCGCGAACACCTCGCGTCCGTAGTCGGCGGCCTGGCGTGCGGTGATCAGCGAGCCCGACTTCAGCGCCGCCTCCACCACCAGCGTGCCGCGTGCCAGGCCGGCGATGATGCGGTTGCGCTGCGGGAAGTTCTGTGCCAGCGGCGGTGTGCCCGGCGCGTACTCGCTGACGAGCACGCCGGCGGTGGCAATGCGGTGAGCCAGTGTGCGGTGCCGTGCGGGATATACCCGGTCCAGCCCGGTGCCGACCACCGCCACGGTGCTGCCCGGACCGGCCAGCCCGCCCTCGTGGGCAGCGCCGTCGATGCCGAAGGCCAAGCCGGAGACGATGGTCCAACCCTGTCGGCTGAGGTGCGCGCCGAAGGACCGGGCGTTGTCCACGCCCTGCGCGCTGGCGTTGCGGCTGCCCACGATGGCCAAGCTGCGCCGGTTGAGCAGCCCGATTTGGCCTTGCACATACAGCAGCAGCGGCGGGTCGGGCGTCTGCAGCAGCACGGCCGGGTAGTCGCGATCGCCGATGCTCAGCACCTGGCGCATCTCGCCGCCGGCCAGCCACTCCCGGGCGGCGCGCAAGCGGGGCTGAAGTGCCTCGGGCTCGGTGTCCAGGGTCTGCGCCAGCTGGGGGCCGACAACCTGCTGCCAGGCCGACTTCGGGGCCTGCAACACCTGCGCCGCCGAGCCGAAGCTGGCCAGCAGCCGCCGCGCGCCCTCCCTGCCCAGCCCCGGTGTTTCCAGCAGCCGGAACCAGGCGGCGAACTCGTCGGCGTCCAGCAAACCCTAAGGCTGGGTAAAGGCGTCGCCGGCGAAGACCGGCACGTTTACCGACAGGATCAGCGCATAGGAGGTGCGCTCGAAGACGCTGAAGACGAACAGCAGGCCGTTCTGTTCGTTCGGCAGTTGCAGCACCGCGCGCTCACCATCAATGCGCTTGGCCTGGCGATCGCCCTGGCGCCACAGCGCCAGCACGTGGCCGCGCTCGATACCATCGCGCGCGCCGCGGTTCAGCGCGACGATCTGGTTCTGGCCGGCGCTCAGCGCGTCGCCATAGATCTGCAGCACGCGGCCGGCCATCGGCACGTTCGGATGGTGCGGCACATAGGCATCCAGGTCGCGCGCCGGCAGAGGCGCCAGACGGTCGCCGACATTGACCTCCATGCGCACCGACTTGATCGCCACGGTGGCCGGCACCACCACCGGCGTGCCGTCTTCTTCGAAGTTGCGCCCCGGACGGACGAAGTCTGCGGTGCCGACGTAGCGGGCCTCGTAGCCAAGCAGTTCGTTGGTGTCGAAGTCGTACAGCGGCTGCGGCTCACGGAACAGCCTGTAGCCCGAGGAACGGTTCACGTCGCCCAGCACGTAGGCCAGCTGGCCTTGCGACATGGCGACATAACCTTCCTGCGCGGCGACGATGCGCGGCGCCCGGCTCAGCTCGTCGTTGTTGAAGATCATCGCCTCGGTCAGGAAGGGCCCGATCAGGTGCAGCGGGATCGAGCCGATTGCGCCGTTGTCGAGCAGGTTGCTGCGCACTCGCGGCGACAGCCTGACGGTGTTCTCCGGCGCACCGCCGCCGGCCTGGGCCACGCGCAGCCTGGCGCGGTCGCCAGTCTTTTCCAGCACCAGGACCTGGCCCGGATAGATCAGGTGCGGGTTGCGCACCTGATCGAGGTTCATGCCCCAAAGTTCTGGCCAGCGCCACGGGCTCTTCAGGAACAGCTTGGAGATGTCCCACAGCGTGTCGCCGCTTTGCACCGTGTGCGAGTCGGGCGCGTTGGGCGCCAGCTCCGACAGCGGGATGCCGGCCTGCGCCACCTGCTGCGCGGTGCTGCGTTGCTGGGGCGTGATCGGAAAATTGGGCTCGGCTGCGGCGGCCGGGCCGGCCAGCAACGAAGCGCCGGCCCACAAGGCGGCAAGGGCGCCAGCGCGGCGACGAAGAGGTCGTGGGTTCATTCGATCGAGCTCCCGGCGGACCTTGAAGCCCCCGGTGGGTGCCACAATCTCGCCATGTGTTTGGACATCTGTTGGACTCGGCACACCATAGCGCATGCATCCACCAAATGCTCAAACAGTTTCTAGGATTCTGCCCATAAACCGTTGATATCGCAACGAAAGTGGCGCACAACGACACAGCCTGTGATGACTGTCACGCATCGTGGCGTTGTGCCGCGCTGACGGTCGTTGCGGCTCGTCACGCTCCGTCGCCCCACCGCTGACCATGGCCCAGCTGAACATCCTGCGTTACCCCGACCCGCGCCTGCACACCGTGGCCCGGGCCGTGGCCGAAGTCGACGCGCGCATCGCCCGTCTGGTTGACGACATGATCGAGACCATGTATGCGTCCGAAGGCATCGGCCTGGCGGCCACGCAGGTGGACGTGCATGAGCGCGTGATCGTCATGGACGTGACCGAGTCGCGCGACAAGCCGTTGGTGCTGATCAACCCCGAGATCACCTGGCGCAGCGAGGACATGGTCATGGCCGAAGAGGGCTGCCTGTCTGTGCCGGCGATCTACGACTCGGTCGAGCGCCATGCGCGGGTCAACGTGCGCGCCCTCGACCGCAGCGGCCAGCCCTTCGGCCTGGAAGCGGCCGAGTTGCTGGCGGTGTGCGTGCAACACGAGATGGACCACCTGCTCGGCAAGGTCTTCGTCGACTACCTGAGCATGCTCAAGCGCAGCCGCATCCGCAGCAAGCTGCTGAAGCGGCAGCGCGAGGAGCGGCGTGGCGCCTGAGCCGTCGGCGGCGCCGACCGGTTTGCGCGTGGCCTTCGCCGGCACGCCGGAATTCGCACGCACCGCACTGCAGCATTTGCTCGAGGCTGGCTACCGGCCGCCGCTGGTGCTGACCCAGCCCGACCGGCCGGCCGGCCGTGGGCTGAAGCTGCAGGCCTCGGCGGTCAAGCAGCTGGCGCTGGCACACGGCCTGCCAGTGGCGCAGCCGCGCAGCCTGCGGCTGGACGGGAAGTACCCGCAGGACGCGGCGGCGGCCGAACTCGCCTTGCGCGACGCACGGCCCGACGTGCTGGTGGTCGCGGCCTACGGGCTGATCCTGCCCCAATGGGTGCTGTCGCTGCCGCGACTGGGTTGCATCAATATCCACGGTTCGCTGCTGCCGCGCTGGCGCGGCGCAGCGCCGGTGCAACGTGCCATCGAGGCCGGTGATACCCACACCGGCATCTGCATCATGCAGATGGATGTCGGGCTGGACACCGGCGCCATCCTGCGCCGCGAATCGCTGGCCATCGAGCCGGACGACACCAGTGCCAGCCTGTCGCCGCGGCTGGCCGAGCTGGGCGCGCGGCTGCTGCTGCTCACGCTGCGCGATCTGGCCGAAGGCCGGGCCGAGCGCCAAGTCCAGTCGGCCGACGGCGTGAGCTACGCCCACAAGATCGACAAGGCCGAAGCGCCGATCGACTGGCGCCAGGACGCCGCCGCCATCGAGCGCCGCGTGCGTGCCTTCGACCCCTTTCCCGGTGCCAGCTTCCAGTGGCAGGGCGAAAGCCACAAGCTCTGGCGTGCGGCAGTACGGGCCGGCGTCGCAGGGCCCGCCGGCAGCGTGTTGCCATCGGCGCCGGGCACGCTGCGGGTCGCCTGTGGGCACGATGCGTTGGAACTGCTGGAGCTGCAGCGCCCGGGCGGGCGGCGCCAACCCATTGCCGCGTGGCTGCAGTCGCTGCCCGCCGGGGCGCCGGCAGCAGGCGTGTCGCTGGACCCGGCCGGCCCCGCCTGATTTAAGTTGTCACGTCCGGGCGCCGATATGGGTTGAAGCCGCTCGCCGCTTCAGCCCGCCATGACGCAGATTCGCCAGACCCTCCTGCTCGCCGCCGCCCTGCTTGTCGCCGGCTGCGACATGCTGGGCATCGAATCGACCCAGGCCATGGCCGAGCGTCGCGAGTCCGACGGCAAGGCCGTTGGCGGTGCCTGCCGACATGCCGGACGCGCCCTGGAGGACTGTTACGCGCTCAACCGCAAGGCCGACCGGGCGGCGGTCTTTGCCGGCTGGCGCGAGATGAACGACTACATGCGCGAGAACAAGATCGAGGTCGTGGCACCGCAGCTGGGCGCTGCTACCGAACTGGCGGCCAAGCCGGCGCAGGTCGAGCCCGGCGATGCCAAGGCCGCGCCCGAGGACAAGGCCGCCAAGCCGGCGCCGGGCAAGCGCGTCGCTCACGAATCCTGAGCTGGCCGGGCCGCATGAATCCTTGATGCGGCGCAGCAGCGCGCCGCGGCACCGCTGCACAATTCGCTTCGGTCGCGGCGGGCCGCTCAGAGCCTGCCGCGTGGAACAGTCTCCATTCGGAACCCCATCATGAAAGTCCTCCGCTTCAGCGACCTGGTCGCCGCCGGCAAGGTGGCCGGCCAGCGTGTCTTCATCCGTGCCGACCTCAACGTACCGCAGGACGACGCAGGCCGCATCACCGAAGACACGCGCATCCGCGCCTCGCTGCCGTGCATCCGCATGGCACTGGACGCCGGCGCCGCGGTGATGGTCACCTCGCACCTGGGCCGCCCGACCGAGGGTGCCTTCAAACCCGAGGACTCGCTGGCGCCGGTGGCACAGCGCATGGGCGAGCTGCTGGGCCCTCCCTATCAGGATGGGGTGCCGCTGCGCGCCGACTGGGTGGACGGCGTCGAGGTTCAGCCCGGACAGGTGGTGCTGCTGGAGAACTGCCGTGTCAACAAGGGTGAGAAGAAGAACGACGAAGCGCTGGCCCGAAAGATGGCTGCGCTGTGCGACATCTTCGTGCACGACGCCTTTGGCACTGCGCACCGCGCCGAGGCCACGACCTACGGCATCGCACAGTTTGCCAAGGTGGCCTGCGCCGGCCCGCTGCTGGCCGCCGAGATCGACGCCATCACGAAGGCGCTGGCTCAGCCGCGCCGGCCACTGCTGGCCATCGTGGCCGGTTCCAAGGTCAGCACCAAGCTGAGCATCCTGCAGAGCCTGGCCAAGAACGTCGACGGCCTGATCGTCGGCGGTGGCATCGCCAACACCTTCCTGCTGGCCGAGGGGTTGCCCATCGGCAAGAGCCTGGCCGAACCGGCGCTGCTGGACGAGGCCAAGGCGGTGATCGCGGCCATGAAGACGCGCGGCGCGGCGGTGCCGATCCCGGTGGACGTGGTCACGGCCAAGGAGTTCAAGGCCGACGCGCCGGCCACGGTCAAGAAGGTGGCCGACGTGGCCGCCGACGACCTGATCCTCGACATCGGCCCGCAAACTGCGGCCATCCTGGCAGCGCAGCTGAAAGCCGCTGGCACGATCGTCTGGAACGGGCCCGTGGGCGTGTTCGAGTTCGATGCCTTTGCTCGCGGCACCGAGGCCGTGGCCCGCGCCATTGCCGAGAGCAACGCCTTCAGCATTGCCGGCGGCGGCGACACATTGGCGGCGATTGCCAAGTACGGCATCGACAAGGACGTGGGCTACATCTCCACCGGCGGCGGCGCGTTCCTGGAAGTGCTGGAGGGCAAGACGCTGCCGGCTTTCGAGATCCTGGGCCGGCGCGCCGACGGCTGAACCCGGCGGGTCGGACGCCGCCCTGGCCGTCGGACTGCTCGAGCCCCGTTGCGGCCCGATGGGTCGCCAATAAGGCGTAACCTTCTGCGTCCCGAACACGCCGAAGGAGAGCCGATGAACGCCCCGTTGACCCCCGCCGAGGAAGCGCTGCGCGAGGCCGCGCTGGAATACCACCGGCTGCCCGTGCACGGCAAGATCTCGATCACGCCGACCAAGCCGTTGTCCAACCAGCGCGACCTGTCGCTGGCCTATTCGCCGGGCGTGGCCTATGCCTGCCTGGCGATCGAGAAGGAGCCGCACCTGGCGGCGGAGTACACCTCGCGCGCCAACCTCGTGGGCGTCATCACCAACGGCACCGCGGTGCTGGGCCTGGGCGACATCGGGCCGCTGGCCGGCAAGCCGGTGATGGAAGGCAAGGGCTGCCTGTTCAAGAAGTTCGCCGGCATCGACGTCTTCGACATCGAACTGGCCGAGCGCGATCCGGACAAGCTGGTCGACATCATCGCTGCGCTGGAGCCCACACTCGGCGGCATCAACCTGGAGGACATCAAGGCGCCGGAGTGCTTCTATATCGAGAAGAAGCTGCGCGAGCGGCTGAACATCCCGGTGTTCCACGACGACCAGCATGGCACCGCGATCATCTCCGCCGCGGCGTTGCTGAACGGCCTGGAGCTGGTGGGCAAGCACATCGGCGACATCAAGGTGGCGGTGTCCGGCGCCGGCGCAGCGGCCATTGCCTGCCTGGACGTGATGGTCGGGCTGGGGGTCAAGGTGGCTAACGTCTTCGTCTGCGACAGCAAGGGCGTCGTGCGCGAAGGCCGTGGCGACCGGCTCGACGAATCGAAGCAGCGCTACTGCCAGAAGACCGAGGCGCGCACGCTGGCCGACGTGGTCAAGGGCGCGGACGTGTTCCTGGGCTGTTCGGCCGCCGGTGTGATGACGGTCGAGATGGTCAAGAGCATGGCCGACAAGCCGATCATCCTGGCGCTGGCCAATCCCGAGCCGGAGATCCGGCCCGAGCTGGCCCGGGCGGCGCGGCCCGACTGCATCATTGCCACCGGCCGTTCGGACTATCCGAACCAGGTCAACAACGTGCTGTGCTTCCCGTACATCTTCCGCGGCGCGCTGGATTGCGGCGCGACCAAGATCAACGAGGCGATGAAGCTGGCCTGCGTGCGCGAGATCGCCGCTTTGGCCAAGGCCGAGACCAGCGACGAGGTGGCCGCCGCCTATCCCGGGCGCGAACTGAAGTTCGGCCCGGATTACCTGATCCCCACACCCTTCGACGTGCGCCTGATCCTGCGCATCGCGCCAGCAGTGGCGCAGGCGGCGATGGACTCCGGCGTGGCCACGCGGCCGATCGCCGACATGGAGGCCTACCGCCAGTCCTTAAGCCGCTTCGTCTACCAGACCGGCATGTTCATGCGGCCGGTGTTCGCCGTGGCCAAGGCGGCCTGCGCTCGTGGCGCGGCGCGCGTGGCCTATGCCGAAGGCGAGGACGAGCGCGTGCTGCGCGCCGTCCAGGTCGTGCTCGACGAAGGCCTGGCGCGGCCGATCCTGGTCGGCCGGCCCGAGGTGATCCGCATGCGCATCGAGCGCGCCGGGTTGCGGCTGATGCCGGGCCGCGATTTCGAGGTCGTCGACCCGGCCGACGACCCGCGCTTCCGTGCCTACTGGGAAACCTACCTCGGGCTGATGGGCCGCGACGGCGTCACGCCCGAGGCGGCCAAGGCGGCAGTGCGGCGCTCGAACACGCTGATCTCGTCGCTGATGCTGCGCCGTGGCGAAGCCGACGGCATGCTGTGCGGCCTGGTCGGCCGCTACGACAGCCACCTGGAGCATGTGCGCACGGTGATCGGCATGAAGCCGGGCACACGCACCCTGGCCGCGATGAACGCGCTGATGCTGGAGGAGCATACGCTGTTCATCACCGACACTTTCGTCAACGAGGAGCCCAGCGCCGAGGAGTTGTGCGATATCGCCGTCATGGCCTCGGCAGAGGTACGCCGCTTCGGCTTCCCGCCCAAGGTGGCCTTCCTGTCGCATTCGGTCTTCGGCTCGTCGCAACGCGCGTCGGCACGGCGCATGCGTGCGGCGCGCGACCTGTTCGTGCAGCGCTGCCCCGACATCGAATGCGACGGCGAGATGCAGGGCGATGCGGCCCTGTCCGAAAGCGTGCGCCGCAGCCACCTGCCGGAGACCACGCTCAGCGGCACGGCCAACCTGCTGGTGCTGCCGAACATCGATGCCGCGAACATCCTGTTCAACGTGCTGAAGATGACCGGTGGCCACGGCGTCACCGTCGGCCCGATGCTGCTGGGCGCGGCACTGCCGGCGCACATCCTGGCGCCGGCGGCGACGGTGCGGCGCATCGTCAACATGACCGCGCTGGCGGTGTCCGACGTGGCGGTGGCGCCGCAGAAGTAGGCCGGGTCGCGCGACGCGGCGGCGCGGCGCTCATAATCGCCCCGCTCCGCCGCCCGACCACCGAAAGCCCAAGCCATGTCCCGCGCCACCAAGATCGTCGCCACGCTCGGCCCTGCGTCCAGCGACCCCGCCGTGCTGGAGCGCTTGCTGCGCGCCGGCGTCGACGTGGTGCGCCTGAACTTCAGCCACGGCACGGCTCAGGACCATCGCGACCGTGCCGAGATGGTGCGCCAGACGGCGCTGCGCGTGGGCAAGCCGGTGGCGCTGATGGCCGACCTGCAGGGTCCGAAGATCCGCGTCGGCAAGTTCGAGGGCGGCAGCGTGATGCTGGTCAACGGCGCCGCGTTCGTGCTGGACGCGTCGCGCGAGGCGCTGGGCGATGTCGGCATCGTCGGCCTGGACTACAAGGAGCTGCCGCGCGACGTCAAGCCCAGCGACAATCTGCTGCTCAACGACGGGCTGATCGTGCTGACCGTGCAGGCGGTGCGCGGCGAGCAGGTGCACACGGTGGTCAAGCAAGGCGGCGTGCTGTCCAACAACAAGGGCATCAACAAGCAGGGCGGCGGGCTGACGGCGCCGGCGCTGACCGCCAAGGACATGGAAGACATCAAGACGGCGATGAGCTTCCAGGCCGACTACCTGGCGGTGAGCTTCCCGAAGAATGCCACCGACATGGAGATGGCACGGCAGCTGGCCAACGTGGCCGGCGAGCCCCATCGGCACAAGCCGGCGCTGATCGCCAAGATCGAGCGCAGCGAAGCGATCCCGCAGCTGGAAGCCATCCTGAAGGCCAGCGACGGCATCATGGTGGCGCGCGGCGACCTGGCGGTCGAGGTCGGCCCCGCGGCCGTGCCCGCCCTTCAGAAGCGCATGATCCGCATGGCCCGGGCGATGGACAAGATCACCATCACCGCCACGCAGATGATGGAAAGCATGGTCCAGGCCCCTGTGCCGACGCGCGCGGAAGTCAGCGACGTGGCCAATGCCGTGCTCGATGGCACCGACGCGGTCATGCTCAGTGCCGAGACCGCCGCCGGTCAGTACCCGGTGGAAACCGTGGAGCAGATGGCGCTGATCGCGCTGGAGGCCGAACGCGCCGAGGATGTGGAGCTGGACGGCAACTTTGCGCGCAAGCATTTGGGTCGCATCGACCAGAGCATTGCAATGGGCGCGTTGTTCACGGCCTTCCACCTGGGCTGCAAGGCCATCGTCGCGCTCACCGAAAGCGGCTCGACCGCGCTGTGGATGAGCCGGCACAACACACACGTGCCGATCTTCGGTGTCACCTCGTCGACCAATTCCGAGCGACGCATGGCGCTGTACCGTAACGTGCGTCCGATCCTGATGGAAGCGCACAGCGACCGCGACGAGGCGCTGGCCGACGCCGAGCGGCTGCTGGTCGGGCGCGGCGTGCTGATGCCTGGCGACACCTATGCCATCACCTGCGGCGAGCCCATGGGCTACCCCGGCGGCACCAACATGCTTAAGGTTTGCCGAGTCAATTGACCCACCCCCGTGACGGCCTTCGGCCGGCCCCCCTCAAGGGGGCAACGCCAACGGCCCGGCGGAGCCGGATCCGTGGCGTTTGCTTGATCTGGTCTGGGTCCGCGGGCGGCCGGCTCGGTAAAATCGCAGTTTCCACCCTTATCTGCCGAGGTCCGACATGCCACTCGTCTCCATGCGCCAACTGCTCGACCATGCGGCCGAGAACGGCTACGGAATCCCTGCCTTCAACGTCAACAACCTGGAGCAGGTGCAGGCAGTGATGAGCGCGGCCGCCGAGGTCGGCGCGCCGGTGATCCTGCAGGCCAGCGCCGGGGCGCGCAAGTACGCGGGCGAGGCCTTCATCAAGCACCTGATCCAGGCCGCGATCGAGACCTGGCCGCAGGTGCCGCTGGTCATGCACCAGGACCATGGCCAGAGCCCGGCGGTGTGCCAGGGCGCGATCGACCTGGGCTTCTCGTCGGTGATGATGGACGGCAGTCTCGAAGCCGACGGCAAGACCATCGCCAGCTACGACTACAACGTCGACGTCACGCGCAAGGTGGTGGACATGGCCCACGCGCTGGGCGTCACCGTCGAGGGTGAGCTGGGTTGCCTGGGCAGCCTGGAAACCATGCGCGGCGACAAGGAAGATGGCCACGGCACCGAATCGACGATGACTCGCGAGCAACTGCTCACCGACCCGGAGCAGGCCGCCGACTTCGTCAAGCGCACCCAGCTCGATGCGCTGGCGATTGCCATCGGCACCAGCCATGGTGCCTACAAGTTCACCCGCAAGCCCACCGGCGACATCCTGGCTATCGACCGCATCAAGGAGATCCACCGCCGCATCCCCAACACCCATCTGGTGATGCACGGCAGCTCCAGCGTGCCGCAGGAGTTGCTGGCCGAGATCCGCCAGTTCGGTGGCGACATGAAGGAGACCTACGGCGTGCCGGTCGAGGAGATCCAGGAAGCCATCAAGCACGGCGTGCGCAAGATCAACATCGACACCGACATCCGTCTGGCGATGACCGGTGCGGTGCGTCGCTACCTGGCCGAGAACCCCAGCAAGTTCGACCCGCGCGACTACCTGAAGCCGGCGCGCGAGGCGGCCAAGAAGATCTGCGCGCAGCGCTACCGCGAGTTCGGCTGCGAAGGCCAGGCGGCGAAGATCAAGCCTGCCAGCCTGCAGGAGGTGGCCGGCGCCTACCGCAGCGGCAAGCTGGCGCAGAAGGTCGTCTGAGCATCGGCCGGCGCGCGCCGGCAGTTCACTTCTTCTTGCCGTTGCCGGTCTTCAGCGCGAGTTGCTTCGCGCCGGCATGGCCCTGGTGGTGCTTGTTCAGGTCGGCCAGCACGCCTTCGTCGCTGAGGTCCAGCGCGACCGAGTTGTTCCAGTCGTGCCGCGTCACTTCCTTCAATCGCCCGATCACTTCGGGCGCGTCGGTTTCGATGGCCAGTTCGCGTCGCTCGTCGAAACTGCCCGGCGCCAGGTTGATCGAGCCGATGATGGCGCGCCCCTCGTCGGCGAGCAGCATCTTGCCGTGCAGCTTCAGATGCTTGAGCTGGTGCACCTTGGCGCCGACGTCGCGCATGATGCGCAGGCCGCCAACGCCTTCGATCAGCTTGTCCTTCTTCAGGTTGTGCGGCGGCCTGGCCATGATGCGCACCTGCACGCCGCGCGCCAGCGCCCGCACCAGGCGTTCGATGATCACCGTGTCCTGGTAGCGTTCGTTCTGCAACCACAGCGAGATGCGGGCTGAATCGATGAAGGCGGCAATGCGCGAGCGGCCGTTGTTCGGGCACCAGATCAGGCGTGACTTGGGGTCGGGCTTGAACTTCGCCTGGTTCCAGTCGGTGTCGAAGCAGCGCAGCATCTCCGACACTTCGAGCGCATCGGTGGTCTCCACCGCGTAGTCGCGGGTCTGCGTCAGGTCGCGGGTCTCCCAGTTCAGCGATTCGACGTAGCCGAGCCCGTCGTCGATGACCATCGACTTCTGGTGTGTCAGCGCGAAGGCCGGGCTGCTGTCGCGCACCTCGACACCGCTGTCGGCCAGTGCCTGGCGCGTTTCCTCGTTCTCGGCCGAGCCATCACGGCGCTGCGGGTTGAGCATCACGCGCACCTTGACGCCGCGCGCTTGCGCCGCCTTGACTGCCGCCACCATGTCCGGGTCGGTGAACAGGAACATGCGGATGTTGATCGTGCGCTTGGCGCCGGCCAGCGCAGCGATCAGCGGCTTGGCGGTGTCATCGGGCAAGACGATCAGGCGGTGCGGCATGACGGCTTCTACAATGCGGGCTTTCCCGTTCCCCGGAGCCGCACGTGACAAGCGCAGCCCCTGTGGTCGGTGTGCTGATGGGCTCGTCCAGCGACTGGGAAACCCTGCAGCACGCGACGCAGATTCTCGCCGAGTTCGGCGTGCCGCACGAGGCGCGCGTGGTCAGTGCCCACCGCATGCCCGACGACATGTTCGCCTATGCCGAATCGGCGGCCGACCGCGGCCTGCAGGCCATCATCGCCGGCGCCGGCGGCGCCGCGCACCTGCCCGGCATGCTCGCCGCCAAGACCATCGTGCCGGTGCTCGGCGTGCCGGTGGCCAGCCGCCACCTGCAGGGTGTCGACTCGCTGCATTCCATCGTGCAGATGCCCAAGGGCGTGCCGGTGGCCACCTTCGCGATCGGTGCGGCCGGCGCGGCCAATGCGGCGCTGTTTGCCGTGGCCATGCTGGCGAGCCACGATGCGGCGCTGCGCGGCAAGCTGCTCGCCTGGCGCGAGCGGCA
This sequence comes from Pseudomonadota bacterium, assembly GCA_018261815.1. Classification (GTDB taxonomy): domain Bacteria; phylum Pseudomonadota; class Gammaproteobacteria; order Burkholderiales; family Burkholderiaceae_C; genus Rubrivivax. The sequence continues at coordinate 19,332 of JAGTRL010000010.1, read as the reverse complement.
GACCGAAGCCGCTCGCGCGATGAGCGCCGAGCTCGGTCGCGGCCCCGGGTGATGCCCGTGCACCTGCCCGCATCGGCCGGGCCCGATGGCGCGCCGGCCATGCTCGGCGTGATGGGCGGCGGCCAGCTGGCGCGCATGTTCGTGCATGCGGCGCAGACTCTGGGCTACCGCACCGCAGTGCTCGACCCCGACCCGGCCAGCCCGGCCGGCAGCGTCTCGCACCTGCACGTGCGCAGCGCCTACGACGATCCGGCCGGCCTGGCGCAACTGGCGCGGCACTGCGTGGCCCTCACCACCGAATTCGAGAACGTGCCGGCGCCGGCACTCGCCTGGCTGGCAACGCAACGGCCGGTGGCGCCGCGTGCCGAGGCGGTGGCCATCTGCCAGCAGCGCGCCGCCGAAAAGGCTCATTTCGCGCGCTGCGGCGTGCCCTGCGCGCCGTATGCGGTGCTGGCCGGCGAGGCCGACCTGCAGTCGCTGGACGACGGCTTGTTCCCGGGCATCCTGAAGACCACGCAGCTGGGCTACGACGGCAAGGGCCAGCGCAGCGTGGCCTCGCGCGCCGACCTGGCGACGGCCTGGACAGCGCTGCAACGCGTGCCCTGCGTGCTCGAAAAGCGCCTGCCGCTGCAGCGCGAGATCAGCGTGATCGTGGCGCGTGCCGCCGACGGCCAGTGGGTGCACCTGCCGGTGCAGCAGAACCTGCACCGCGACGGCATCCTGGCGGTGACCGAAGCGCCCGCGCCCGACCTGCCACCGCCGCTGGCCGCGCAGGCGGTGGAGCAGGCGGCGCGCCTGGCGGCATCGATGGACTATGTCGGCGTGCTCTGCGTCGAGTTTTTCGTGCTCGATGATGGCTCGCTGGTGGCCAACGAGATGGCGCCGCGGCCGCACAACTCGGGCCACTACAGCCTCGATGCCTGCGACGTGTCGCAGTTCGAATTGCAGGCGCGCTGCCTGGCCGGCCTGCCGCTGGTGGCGCCGCGCCAGCATTCGGCTGCGGTGATGCTGAATCTGCTGGGCGACCTGTGGTTCGGTGCCGGAAGCGACGCCGCAAGCGTACCGCCGTGGGACCGGGTGCTGGCGCTGCCTGGCGTGCACCTGCACCTGTACGGCAAGGCCGAAGCGCGGCGCGGTCGCAAGATGGGGCATCTGACCGTGACCGCGGCTGAACCCGCCGAGGCGCGGCGCGTGGCGCGCGAAGCCGCGTCGCGGCTTGCGCTGCCTGCGCTCTGAGACTGCCCGGACCGGTTGCCGCCATGCCGCTGCTCGACGCTGCCGACCCGACGGCCATGAGCGCCGCCGCCGAGGCGCTGGCGGCCGGCGAACTGCTCGCCTTCCCGACCGAGACGGTGTACGGCCTGGGTGCGCGTGCCGACGACGATGCCGCGGTGCAGCGCATCTACGCGGCCAAAAGCCGGCCAGCGGCGCACCCGCTGATCGTGCATGCCGCCGACGCGCAGCAGGCTCGGCGCTTTGCATCGCAATGGCCGGCGGCGGCCGAGGCCCTGGCCCAGACCTTCTGGCCCGGGCCGCTGACGCTGATCGTGCCGCGCGAGCCGAGCCTCGCCCAGGCGGCGGCCGGTGGGCAGGGCAGCATCGGCCTGCGCGTGCCGGCACATCCGGTGGCGCGCTCGCTGCTGGCCGAGGCGCTGCGCCTGGGCGTGCCGGGGGTGGCGGCGCCCAGTGCCAACCGTTTCGGCCGGGTCAGCGCCACCAGTGCAGCCCACGTGGTGCAGGAATTCGGGGCGGAGCTGAAAGTGCTGGACGGCGGCGAATGCCCGGGCGGCATCGAATCGGCCATCGTGGATTGCACGGCGCTGCCGCCGGCGCTGCTGCGCCCCGGGTTGCTGCAGCGCGCGCAACTCGAGGCGGTGCTGGGCACGCCGCTGCGCGAGCGCGACGACCAGTCGCCGCGCGCCAGCGGCAGCCTGAAGTCGCACTATGCGCCAGCCGCCCGGCTGCGCCTGATGAACGCGCAGCAGTTGCGCGATGCACTCGAGGTGCTGGGACCGCAGGCGTCCGGCCTGAAGCTGGCGGTATATTCGCGCAGCCGACTGGTCGCAGGGCGGGGCGTCGAGCATCGGCGGATGCCCGACCACCCGGTCGCTGCCGCGCACGAGCTGTTTGCCGCATTGCGCGAGTTCGACGCCCGGGGCGTCCGGCTCATCTGGGTGGAGCAACCGCCCGACACGCCCGACTGGGAAGGCGTGCGCGATCGCTTGATGCGGGCCGCGGCCGAATGAGCGCGGCACACCGATCCATGCAAGATTCTGGAGTGATGATGAAATCGATGGGCAATTGGACGCGGCGCGCCTCGTGCGCCGTGGCCGCAGGGCTGGTGCTGCTGCTGGCGGCCTGCGGCGGAGGCACCGAGCAGATCACGCCTTTCGAGCCGACACGCTACCTGGTGTTCGGCGACGAGATGAGCGTGCTGACCAGGCCGGGGCCGAATGGGTTGAAGTACACGGTGAATGCGGTCGACAGTGACGGCGCCGCGACCTGCAACACCAACACCTCCAGCCAGCCGTCGCGATTGTGGACTCAAGTCGTCGCCAATGCCTTCGGCTTTGTGTTCGAGGAATGCAATCCGTCGGCACTGACGCCGAACGGCTACATCTATGCAAAACCCGGCGCCATGTCCGCCGACTTCGTGACGCAACTGGCCACGGCCCGGGCGGTGCACGGCAGCGTCGGCTGCAACGACCTGATGTCGGTCTTGATCGGCACCAACGACGTCATCGATCTGTTCGAGACGCAGTACCTTGCCAATCCGACGTCGAGCACGGCCGAGGCCGTCACCAACGAACTGTCCGCGCGCGGTGCCCGGCTGGGCCGGGCGATCACCGAGCTGACCGCGAACAACGGTTCGAACATCCTCGTCTCGACGATCCCGCTGATCAACCAGACGCCCTATGGGCTGCTGCAGGATGCCCTCCATCCCGGCAAGAACGTGCAAAGCGTACTGAACGAGTTCAGTACCGCCTTCAACACCGCGCTGCGCGTCAATATTCCGAACGATGGCTCGCGCTGGGGCCTGGTCGAGCTGGATGCGTTAATCAATGCTGCCGTCCGCAACCCTGGGGACTTTGGCATTACCAACTGGACCGTGGGGGTGTGCGCGGTGGACCTGCCGAACTGCAACAATGTCGCAGCCGATCTGGTGACTGGCGGCAATGCGCTGACCTGGCTTTGGGCCAGCGACCGTTGGATCGGCTGGGAGGCCCATGCCAACCTGGGCAGCTTCGCCCGGCAACGCGCTCAGGGCAACCCCTTCGGGTGTGGCTAACGCGGCACGGCCCGCGCGAGCCACTCGACGACCAGCTTGGTCACCAGGATCGTCGCCGCCAGCATCAGCGTCAGGGCGTTGGCGATGATGATCGGCCATTCGCCCAGCCGCCAGCCGTAGGCGAGCCAAAGCGCCACGCCGACGGTGAACACGCTGTACATGGTGGCTGAGATGCCATGCACCTCGCGCGTGCGCAGCGTCAGCAGAGCCTGCGGCACGAAGGACAGCGTGGTCAGCGACGCGGCCAGGTAGCCGAGCCAGTTGTTCGGAATCAGGTTGTGGTCCATGCGAGTTCAGCGCGACGGGGCGTCGCGCAGGCTCCATTGCACCAGCGCATCCAGCGCGGGACGCGCGGCGTTGGCGTTGGGGTGGTTGATGATGGCCACCAGCACGTAGCGGCGGCCACTGTCGGACAGCACGTAGCCGGCCAGTCCGGCCACGTCGCGCAGCGACCCGGACTTCAGGTGCGCGCGGCCCGGCGTCGCGCGTGAGCGGCGCATCGTGCCGTCCAGGCCGTTGATCGGCAGCGAACTCAGCAGCTCGGGCATGGCCGGGCTGCTCCAGGCCAGCTGCAGCAGCCGCACCATCAGCGCGGCGCTGAGCCGGGTCTCGCGTGACAGGCCCGAGCCGTTGTCCAGGTGCATGCCCGATGGCAGCTCGCCGGTGCGCGCCACCAGCCATTCGCGCAACACCGTGCGTGCTGTGTCCGCGGTGGCCGGCTGCCCCGGCTGGCGTTGCAGCGCCAGCGTCAGGAACAGCTGCTGCGCCATGACGTTGTTGCTGAACTTGTTGATGTCGCGCACCACCTCGGCCAGGGGCGACGACTTGAGCTCGAAACTGGGCTTCAGGCCCGCTGGCGCGCTGCCGTCGACGATGCGGCCCGTCAGCTTGCCGCCCATGTCGCGCCACAGCGCCTCGATCAGGCGCGCGTTGTAGCTGGCTGGATCGGCATCGGCCACCGGCCAGTTGAGTTCGCCGCAGGCGGCCGGGTAGCTGCCGGCAAAGCGCACCCGCAGCGCGTCGGCGAAATTGGCCTTCAAGCCGCTGCGCCAGTCGTCGCAGGGCCCGGCCGACAGGCGTACCGTACGGTCCACCTGGGTGCCGGCCAGCACCGGATCGACCCCGACCAGGGCCACGCCGCGCGGCACGTCGGGCACGAAGCTGTAGGTCACCGACTTGAAGTTGAGCAGCAGCGCATCGGGCTGCACGTTGTAGGGGCGGGTCGGATCGCCGTCGAACTCGGCCGGGTCAGTCTGCTGCGGTGCAAAGGCGCTGCGGTCGAGCACGATGTCGCCACGGATCTCGCGCACGCCCAACTGTTGCACGCGGCGCAGCAGCAGCCACACGCGCTCGACCACCAGCTTGGGATCGCCCGTGCCCTTGATGACCAGCGAGCCGTCGAGCACGCCCTCGCTGACGCTGCCCTGCAGCCACACCGGCGTACTCCAGGTCCAGGCCGGGCCCAGCTGGTCCAGCGCGGCCAGCGTGGTCAGCAGCTTGGCCAGCGAAGCCGGATTGACGGCAGTCTGCGCGTTGTGCGATAGCAGCGTGCGTCCGGTGCCCGCTTCCTGCAGCAGCACCGCCACCGCGTCGTGCGGCACGCGCGCGCGCTGTAGCGCCAGGTCCACCTCCGGCGGCATGGCTTGCGCAGCCCACGCGCACAGGCTCAGCCACAGCCACACCCAGGGAGCGCGCCGGCACGGAAACACACGCCATCGAGCGGCCCACTGCCTCATGCCGACGATGATCGCACGGCTACACTGCGCCCATGTTGTCGACATGCCCGCCGTGGCAGTTTCCAGGGCCGGGTGCGAGGCGTCCGGCCGCATGGGCCGCCACCCGATGGGGGAGCTCGTGAGCGCGCGCGTGCTGGCTTTCGACACCTCGACCGAGGCTCTGGCCGTGGCCTTGCAAATCGACGCGGACCTCTTCACCTGGAATGGTCCGAGCGGCGCGGTGGCCTCGGCGCAGCTGCTGCCGCAGGTGCGGCGTCTGCTGCAACAGGCCGGAGCAGAGCTTCGCCAGCTGCAGGCCATCGCCTTCGGCAGGGGTCCGGGGGCCTTCACCGGGCTGCGTACCGCCTGTGCCGTGGCCCAGGGCCTGGCACTGGGGGCGGAACTCCCGGTACTGCCGGTGGACAGCCTGATGATTGTGGCCGAAGGCGTACGCGTGGCACAGCCGGGGGCGCCGGACGACATCGACGTGGTGATGGACGCGCGCATGGCCGAGGTCTACGCCGGCCGCTACCGCTGGGACGGGGCGCACTGGCAGGTCAGCCGCGCGCCGGCACTGTATTCGCTCGATGGCTTGCATGCTGCGTGGGCACTGCAGCCGCCGCGTTGCGTGGCCGGCTCCGCGCTGGCGGCTTTGGGCGGGCGGCTGCGCAGCGGGGAGGCCCTGCGCATCGGCGCGGACATCGACCGCGCTGCCGCGCTGCTGCGCCTGGCGCAGCAACTGTGGATCGACGGCGCTGGCATCGATGCCGCGGCGGCACTGCCGCTGTACCTGCGCGACAAGGTGGCGCTGACCGTGGCCGAGCGCGAGGCGCTGCGCCGTGCGGAGCACGCCGCTTGAGCGCCTTGCTTCAGCCCGGCCCGCAGCTGCACCCGATGCAGTACGGCGACCTGGACCAGGTGCTCGCAGTCGAGCGCGCGGCCTACAGCTTCCCGTGGACCCGCGGCAACTTCATCGATTCGCTGGCGGCCGGCTACCTGGCCGAGATGCTGCTGGATGACCGGGCCGGGCTGGTCGGCTACTACGTGGCCATGGCCGGCGTCGACGAGATGCACCTGCTGAACCTGACGGTGGCCCCGGCGCAGCAGCGGCGCGGCCATTCGCGCAGCCTGCTCGACGCGCTGGAGCGCCGTTGCCGCGAGCGCCACCTGGCCACACTGTGGCTCGAGGTGCGAGCCAGCAATGCCCGCGCCCGACAGGTCTATGCCCGGCGCGGCTTTGCCGAAGTGGGGCTGCGCCGCGGCTACTACCCGGCCGGCAAGGCGCAGCGCGAGGACGCGATCGTCATGAGCCTGCCGCTGGGCGAGGGTTGAGATGGGTTGGACCGAACGCCAGAAGTCGATGCTGCAGGAGATGGGCATTCGTCTGTGGGCGCCGGTCGTGGCGGAACCGGCCATACCCAAGGCCGAGGCTGCGGCAGAAGCGCCCAAGACCCCGGCGCCGACGGTCGACGCGGTTGCGAGCCCGCCATTGCCGGCCACCGTGCCGTCCGACGAGCGCAGCACCGCCATCGCCACGATGCCCTGGCCGGTGCTGCGCGAGGCCGTGGCGGCCTGCACGGCCTGCAGCTTGTGCCAGTCGCGCCGGCAGACGGTGTTTGGCGTCGGCCACCCGAACGCTCACTGGATGATCGTCGGCGAAGCCCCTGGCGAGCAGGAGGACCTGAAGGGCGAGCCCTTCGTCGGCGCAGCCGGCCACCTGCTCGACAACATGCTGCGCGCACTGAATCTCACGCGCGAGCAGGCGCCGCCCGAGCGGCAGGTGTACATCGCCAACACGCTGAAGTGCCGTCCGCCGCGCAACCGCAACCCTGAAGCAGAGGAACTGGCGCGCTGCGAGCCCTTCCTGGTACGGCAGATCGAGCTGATCCGTCCGCGCCTGATCCTGGCGATGGGCCGCTTCGCGGTGCACTCGCTGCTGCGCAGCAGCGAGCCGATCGGCAAGCTGCGCGGGCGCGTGCACCGCTACCAGGGTGTGCCGCTGGTCGTCACCTACCACCCGGCCTATCTGCTGCGCAACCTGGCCGACAAGTCGCGCGCCTGGGACGACCTGTGCCTGGCCGCGCAGACGGCCGATGCGGCCGTGCCGCGGGCAGGCTGATGCCGGCGCTCAGGCCTTCTTCGCCTTCGTCGGCCGTTGCCAGCCTTCGATGATCGTCTGGCCTGCCCGTGCCACCACCAGCTTGCCGGCCGGCACGTCCTTCGACACGGTGGAGCCGGCACCGACGGTGACGCCGTCGCCCAGCGTCAGCGGTGCGACCAGCACGCAGTTGGAGCCCACATGCACGTCGGCGCCGATCACGGTGCGGTGCTTGTGGGCGCCGTCGTAGTTGGCGGTGATGCTGCCGGCACCGTAGTTGACGCGCTCGCCCACCGTGGCATCGCCCAGGTAGGCCAGATGGTTGGCCTTGGCGCCGGCGGCCAGCGTGGAGTTCTTGACCTCGACGAAGTTGCCGATGTGCACCTCTGCGCCGAGCTCGGCACCCGGGCGCAGCCGGGCGAAGGGCCCGACCGTCGCCTTCGGCCCGATCTTCGCTCCGTCGATGTGGGTGAAGGGCTGGATTTCGGCACCAGCGCCAATCTCGGCATTGCGGATCACGCAGTGGGCACCGATGTGCACGCCGTCGCCCAGGCTGACGCGGCCTTCGAAGACGCAGTTGACGTCGATCTCGACCTCGCTGCCGCACCGAAGCTCGCCGCGCACGTCCAGCCGCGCCGGGTCGGCCAGGCGCACGCCCGCCTCCATCAACGCTTCGGCACCGGCGCGCTGGAAGCGGCGTTCCAGGTCGGCCAGCTGCACCGGGCTGTTGACGCCCAGCACCTCGGTTTCGCTGTCGGGCTGGGTGGCCACCACCGGCACGCCTTCGGCCACGGCCATGGCGACGATGTCGGTCAGGTAGTACTCGCGCTGCGCGTTGTCGTTCTTCAAGGCCATGACCCAGCGCTTCAGCGCGGCGGTGGGCGCGGCCATCATGCCGGTGTAGACCTCACGGAGGCTGCGCTGCGCCGGGTTGGCGTCCTTGTGCTCGACGATGCCGCGCACGGCGCCGGCGGCATCGCGCAGGATGCGGCCGTAGCCGGTGGCGTCGGCCAGTTCGATGGTCAGCAGCGCCAGCTTCTCGCCGCCGCAGGCGCGGGCCAGCGCGGCCGCGGTGTCGGCGCGGATCAGCGGCACGTCGCCGTTGAGGATCAGCGTGGTGGTGGCGCGGCCGTCCAGCGCAGGCACCGCCTGCTGGATGGCATGGCCGGTGCCGAGCTGAGGCACCTGGCGCACGAAGGCCAGGCCCTCGCCGCTTGCGCTGGCTTCCACCGCTTCGGCTTCATGGCCGGTGATGACCACGGTGCGAGCCGCCTGCAGCGGCACGCAGGTATTCAGAACATGCTGCAATAGGCTGATGCCGCCCAGGCGGTGCAGCACCTTCGGCCGCGCCGACTTCATGCGGGTGCCCTTGCCGGCCGCCATGATCACGATGTTCAGAGCCATGCCATCTTCCACGACCAAAGCCGCGATTATCGGGTTGTGGCTGCTGTCGATCCTGCTGCTGGGCGGCTGCAGCGCGGTACGAATTGGCTACAACCAGGCACCGACGCTGGCCTGGTGGTGGCTCGACGGCTACATGGATTTTGATGGCGAGCAGGCGCCAAAGGTGCAGGAGGCGCTGAACCATTGGTTCGCCTGGCACCGCACGACCCAGCTGCCGGACTATGCCAATCTGCTGGCCGCGGCGCAGTTGCAGGTGCTTCAGCCGGCCACGCCGCAGCAGGTGTGCCGCTGGTCCGATGAGCTGCGCATGCGGCTGGCCGCGGCCTTCGCACAGGGCGTGCCGTTGGCGGCCGAGCTGCTGCCGGCACTGAAGCCGGAACAACTCGCGCACCTGGAGCGCCGCTACCGCAAGTCGAACCGGGACTTCGAAGAGGATTTCGTGCAGCAGGACCGAGACCAGCGGCTGAAGGCCGCGGTCGAGCGCACGGTCGACCGGGCGGAGATGCTCTATGGCCGCCTCGACGAGCGCCAACGTCAGCTGATCGCCGTCGGCGTGGCCGCTTCGCCCTTCGACCCCACGGCCTGGCTGGCCGAACGCCAGGCGGTGCAGGTCGAGACGCTGCAGACGTTGGCCCGGCTGACGGCCGGCGGGCCGGCGCGTGCCGACCGCGAATCGAACCTGGCCGGCCTGCAGGCACTGGCCGCGCGGGTGCAGCGCGCACCGCCCGGCCCGTACCGCAGCTACCAGCAGCGGCTGACCGACTACAACTGCAGCTTCATCGCCCAACTGCACAACAGCACCACGCCGGCACAGCGCCTGGCGGCACGCAACAAGCTCAAGGGCTGGGAAGACGACCTGCGCGCGCTGGCCACGCAGAAGACGCCGGCGCGCAGCGACGCGGCGCTGTAGTCTCAGCCGATCTCCACGCGGATCGGCACCGCGGCGCTGGGGCTGGCGCAGCCTTCGTCGTCCTCGTCGAATGCCTTGTCGCCCGCGGCATCGGGAACGCCGCTGGCCTTCAAGGTGGTGAAGGGATGGATGCGCCGGTCCATCAGGTGCGAGGGCACCACATGGCCCATGGCATGCAGCATGTTGTCGGTGCGCCCGGGGTACTGGCGCTCCCACTCGCGGACCATGGCCTTGATCTGCACGCGCTGCAGGCTGTCCTGGCTGCCGCACAGCGTGCACGGGATGATCGGGAACTGCCGGTGCGCGGCCCAGCGTTCCAGGTCGGTCTCGGCCACGTAGGCCAACGGGCGGATGACGACATGGCGGCCGTCGTCGCTGGCCAGCTTGGGCGGCATGCCCTTCAGCCGCCCGCCGAAGAACATGTTCATCAGCAGCGTCACCACCATGTCGTCGCGGTGGTGGCCGAGCGCGATCTTGGTCGCGCCCAGCTCGCCGGCCACCCGGTACAGGATGCCGCGGCGCAGCCGCGAGCACAGGCTGCACATCGTCTGGCCTTCGGGGACCAACTTCTTGACGATGCTGTAGGTGTCCTGGTCCTCGATGTGGAAGGGCACGCCGCGGCTGCGCAGGTACTGCGGCAGCACATGCGCCGGAAAGCCGGGCTGCTTCTGGTCGAGGTTGACGGCCACCAGGTCGAAGTGCACCGGCGCACGCTCGCTCAGCGACAGCAGCACGTCCAGCAGCGCATAGCTGTCCTTGCCGCCGGACAGGCAGACCATGACCTTGTCGCCGGACTCGATCATGTTGAAGTCGGCTATGGCCTGGCCCACCTGGCGGTGCAGCTTCTTGCTCAGCTTGTTGGCCTCGAAGGCCTGCCTGCGAGTGTCGCGCTGGGCGTGGCCCGCGTCGGCGGGCTCGGTGACGGTATGCATCGCGCTCTTTCAGTTCGGGTCGGTGCGCAGCCCGAAGACCTCGACGCCCACGGCGTCGCAATCCGGGTAGACATCGGGCTTTTCGGTGGACACGCGCGCAGCGCGCACGCGGGGGTGCGCCAGCATCAGCCGCAGCAGGTCGTCGGCCAGCGTTTCCTGCAGGTGGATGTGGCCGCGTGCCACGCGCTCGCTGACGCTGCGGCGGATGAAATCGTAGTCCACCACCTCGTGCAGCTCGTCGCTGTGCGGGGTGGACTGCTCCAGCGGCACGAACAGGTCGACGTTGATGACCACGCGCTGCTCGCCCTTCTTCTCGAAGTCGTGCACGCCGATGTTGATCCAGACCTCGTAGTCGCGCAGGAACAGGCGGCGACAGCCGGCAAGCTGGGGGTGTTGCAGCAGGCTGCTCATCTCAATCCTTGGCAAGGAACATGACGTCGCGCGGCTGCGCCGACAGGTGCTGGCCGCCATCGACCAGCAGCGTGGTGCCGGTGATGGCGGGGGACTCGAGCAGGAAGCGCACCGCGCGGGCGATGTCTTTACCAGTGGACGAACGCTGCAGCGGCGTCAGCCGGTGCGCCGCCTCGAAGGTGGCCTGGTCCATCGGGCCTGACGGCAGGGTGACGCCCGGCGCGACACCGCAGACGCGCACCCGCGGTGCCAGCGCCTGGGCCAGCAAGGTGTTGGCGGCTTCCAGCGCTGCCTTCGACAGCGTATAGGACAGATAGTCCGGATTCGGATTCCACAGCTTCTGGTCGAGCAGGTTGACCATGCAGCCCGTGACCGTGCCGCCATCCAGATGGGCGTGCAGCGCCTGGGCCAGCAGCACGGCCGGGGCGACGTTGCTGCGCCAATGCCGGTCCATCAGCGCATGGCCGAAGGTCTGCACGTCGTCGTATTCGAACAGCGACGCGTTGTTGACGACCGCCCCGAGCCGGCCGAAGTGGCTGAGCACGGCCGGCACCAGCGCGCGGCAGGCCGCTTCGTCGGCCAGATCGGCGGCGAAGGCGTGGGCCTCGGCGCCGAGTGCACGCAGTTCCTGCACCGTGTCCTGGGCCTGGGCCTGCGAACGGCCGTAGTGCAAGGCCACGTCCCAGCCCTGCGCGGCCAGCTCGAGCGCAATCTCGCGCCCGAGGCGGCGAGCGCCTCCGGTCACCAGGGCGACGGGACGAAGTTCCATGCTTCCTACAATCCATCCATGGGGGAAAGTCAGTCCGCGAGTTTATCGGCGCTGCTGCAACAGCGGCTCCGTGCGGCCATCGCGGCGAACGACGGCTGGCTGCCCTTCGACCGCTTCATGACCCTGGCGCTGTACGAGCCTGGCCTGGGCTATTACGCCAATGGCAGCCGCAAGTTCGGAGCCATGCCCGAATCGGGCAGCGATTTCGTCACCGCACCGGAAATGTCGCCGCTGTTCGGCCGCGCACTGGCCGTGCAGGTGGCCCAGGCGCTGCAGGCCTGCGGGTCGGGCGAGATCTGGGAGTTCGGCGCGGGCTCCGGTGCGCTGGCAGCGCAACTGCTGGGCGAGCTGGGCGATCGCGTCAGTGCCTACCATGTGATCGAGCTGTCGGGTGACTTGCGCGAACGCCAGGCGCAGCGCCTGGGGCCTTGGGCCGGCCGGGTGCATTGGCACGACCAGCTGCCCGAGCGCATGGACGGGGTATTGCTGGGCAATGAGGTGCTCGACGCGATGCCGGTGCAGTTGCTGCACTGGGACGGACAGTGCTGGTTCGAGCGCGGCGTCGCCACGGCCGGCGCTGCCTTCGCCTGGCAGGATCGGCCCACGCCGCTGCGGCCGCCGTCGGGCGACTTCGTGCCCGGTACGGTGATCGAGATCCACCCCCAGGCCGAGGCCTTCGTGCGCACGCTGGCCAGCCACATGGGCTGCGCGGCGGCCTTCTTCATCGACTACGGTTTTCCCGAGGCCGAGTACTACCACCCGCAGCGCAGCGGCGGTACGCTGATGTGCCACCGTGCGCACCGCTCCGACGGCGACCCGCTGGCGGACGTCGGGCTCAAGGACATCACATCGCATGTCAACTTCAGCGGCATCGCGCTGGCTGCGCAGGACGCCGGACTGGAGGTGCTGGGCTACACCTCGCAGGCGCGCTTCCTGATCAACTGCGGATTGACGGCGCTGATCCAGGCTGCTGCGCTGCAGCAGCGCATCGCCGCCCAGCGTCTGATCCACGAGCACGAGATGGGCGAACTGTTCAAGGTCGTCGGGCTGGCCCGCGGCATCAGCCTCGACGCACTGGGCTTTGGCAGCGGCGACCGCAGCCACCGACTGTGATGCGCTGGTTGATCGTCTTCCTGCTGGCCTGCCTGCTGATCAATGGCTTGAAAGGCTGGCTGACGCGCATCGGCCTGGGCCACCTTCCGGGTGATTTCACGTTCCGGATTGCCGGACGCGAGTGGTTCGTGCCCTTGGCCAGCAGCCTGCTGCTCAGCCTGGTGGCCATGGGCATCGGGGCGCTGCTGTAGCGTGAACCGACCCTGGTCGATCAGCTCTGGATCGTCCATTCGTGGCCGCACTGGCGGCAGCACACGCGGGCCCGTTCGTCCAGTGCATCCGCCTGGACCAGCTTGAAGCGGGCATAGGTCCCACACGACGGGCAAACGGCCTGGTGGGCCGCGTTCTCGGCATGCATCAGCAGGAATAGATAACGGCGCAGCGCCCACAGGCCGGCACCGCCGCAGACCAGGATCGCGAACACGTCGATCAACTGGTCGACCCAGCCCTGGTACCGGGATGCCGCCTCGAACGCGGCCATCACGCCGATCATGCAGAGGAAGGTCAGCGCCATGTGCGCGTGGCTTTGCAGCAACTCGCGCTCGTACCACTTGCGAAAGCCGTGTTTGCGAATGCCCGCAGCGAGCTTCACCGACGCGTCCTATCGTCGGACATCCCCGGCTTGCCGGTAGGGTTCGTCGAAGTCCAGGAAGTCGTGCTCGACCAAGGCCGCATCGTTCCAGGCCTGCACGCTGGTCAGCTCGTGCACGCGCTGCACATACGCCAGGGCCGCCTGCGTCAGCGGCAGGCCGTAGGTCCTGATCCTCGAGCACACGGGGGCATAAAAGGCATCGACCGCGCCGAATCGACCGAACAGCATCGGCCCGCTGCCGGCCGCCAGCTGCTCGCTCCACATGCGGTCGATGCGTTCGACATCGCGCCGGACATCTTCGCGTTCCACCCAGACCCTCTTGCCGACGTCGCGCAGGTCGGCCTCGACATTCATCGGGCAGTGCTGGCGCAGGGCGCCGAACCCGGAGTGCATCTCCGCGCACAGGCTGCGTGCCCGCGCGCGATCACGCGAGCTTTCCGGCCATACGCCGGCGGCCGGGAACTTCTCGTGCAGGTACTCGGCAATCGACAGCGTGTCCCAGACCGCGAAGCCCTCGTCCACCAGCACCGGCACCCGGCTGGCCGGGCTGACGCGGGCGACGGCCTGGCGGAACGGCGAGCCTTCGCTGAAGTCGAGGCGCAGCTGGATCTCTTCGAATTCGATGCCGAGTTGCCGCATCAGCACCCAAGGCCGCATCGACCAGGACGAGTAGTTCTTGTTCCCGATGTAGAGCTGTAGCGACATGTACCGACACCCGATGGCAAGGTGCCGGCATCGTACGCCGCCAAGCTCCGCCGCGGGCGAAGCCGGCTCAGGCTCCGGCGCGAAGAGATCGCCAGCGGTTGAAGCGGGCGACGCCCTGGCCCGGGGACAGATAGCTCGGCGCCACGGCGTGCAAAGACGACGGCGTGATGCCCAGGGCGTCCAGGCCGGGCCACTGTCCGGTGGCGACGTTGGGTACGCGCATCGACAGGATGTTGTCGCGCGACATCAGCGGCACCCCGGGCATCAGCTCCATCGCCGCCGCCTGCAGCTTGCCCAGCGATTCGGGCAGCGCCACCACCGGCCGCTCGTGGCCGCACAGCCGGCCGGCCAGCCGTACCAGTTCGCCCAACGTGAAGATCTGCGGACCGGCGCATTCGTAGGTCTTGCCGATGCTGTCCTTGCGTTCCAGGCAGCGCAGCAGGGCCTCGGACACATCCTCGACCCAGACGGGCTGGAAGCGCGCGTCGACGCCGGCCAGTGGCATCACCGGGAAGACCGACTGCAGCGCTGCAAACAGGTTGAGAAAACTGTCCCCGGCGCCGAAGATCACCGAGGGGCGCAGCACGCTCAGCGCCAACGGCGCCGCGCGCAGGATGGCCTCGGCCTCGGCCTTGCTGCGCAGGTAGTTGGAGGGCGCATCCGGACCCACGCCGAGCGCGCTGACGTGGACCAGCCGCGTCACGCCGGCGGCTGCGCAGGCGCCGGCCAGGCGCCGCGCCAGCCGCACATGCACCTTCTCGAAGTCGGCAGCGCTGCCGTGCAGGATGGCGATCAGGTTCACCACCGCGTCGTGCCCGGCCACCAGGCGTGCCAGCTGGGGGTCGTCGTGCACATCGCATTCGACCGGGTCGACCGTCGGCAGGAACTGCACCGCCTTGGCATGTGCCAGGCGGCGGGTGGCCACGGTCAGGCGCATTGCCGTGTCGCGTTCGACGAGGCGTTCGCAGACCGAGCGGCCGACAAAGCCGGTGCCACCCAGCAGCAGGACACGCTTCATTGAACTCACGGCAGTTCCTTGTCTGATGCCGGTGCGTGCGAGTCCCGCGGCCCGATCTGCGGGCCCAGCCGGGCCTTGAGCGAGGTGGGCTTGCTGCCGAGCAAGGCGCTGTAATAGACCGAGTTCGACAGCACCTTCTTGACGTAGTCGCGGGTCTCGGCGAAGGGGATGTTCTCGGCCCACGCGGCCGGCTCCATCAGCGGGCCGTCGCGCCAGCGGCGCGGTCGCCCGGGGCCGGCGTTGTAGGCAGCGGCCGCCAGGGCCTGCGAGCCGCCGAAGTCATCCAACACCAGCTTCAGGTAGGCGGTGCCCAGCTTCAGGTTCACACCCCGGTCGGTGATCATGTCCGCTTTGTAATCGATGCCGATCTTCTTGGCGGTCCAACGGGCCGTGGCCGGCATGATCTGCATCAAGCCCGATGCACCGACGTGCGAACGGGCATCCATGATGAAGCGCGACTCCTGCCGGATCAGTCCATACACATAAGCCGGATCCAGGCCGATTTCCCGGGCCTGCGCCATCACTTCCTGCCTGAAGGGCGTGGGAAAGCGCTGGGCCATGTCCACTTCTTGCCGGGTGCGGTCGCTGGTGTTGATGCAGCGGTCCCAAACCTCGCGGTCGCAGGCCAGCTGGGCAGCGGCCAGCAACTCGCGATCACTCAAGCCCCGCAGCGTGAAGTTCCATTCACGCACGCCCTCGTTGCGCAGCCCGATGCTGATCAACAGCAGCGCGCGCTCGAAGCCAGGATTACGCCGCGCGCTGTCGCGCTCGGCGGCCGACAGCGCGGCGGGCTTGGGCGGCAGCGCCACCGTGCCGCCCAGGTCTTCGTGGGCCAGCTTGCCGTAGAAGTGCATCTGCCCCGAGATCGACTCCAGCATCTGCCGGGCTGCCAGCCGGTCGGGCTCGCCGTCGGGTCCGTCCTTTGCCGCGCCCTGCCGCGCGCGCGCACGCCAGTAGACCCAGGCCGGATCCTTCTGCCCGTCGGCACTCATGGCCTGCAACGCCGAGTTCACCAGCGCCCAGCGCTCCTCGTCCGAACCGTCGAAGCGCAGCGCAGAGCGCACCTGCCAGCCCAGCGTGTCGTCGGACCACGGCGCCAGGTCGCGCTTGATCGTCGGCGCTTCGCGATACAGGGCCCAGGCGCGTTGGTAGTAGGGCACCGCCTCGGGCATGAGCTTCAGTGCCGCCTGCTTGGCGGTACCGGCCCAGGCCAGGGCCGCCAGGTGCTTGGGCAACGCCGACTGCCAGCGCTCCTTCAACTGCGCGGCGGCCGCTTGTGGATCATTGCCGGCCAGACGCAACAATGCGAGTGTGGCCAGTTCCGCCCCTTGCCCGTTGTCGTTGCCGGGCTTGCGCGCCAGGTAACGGGCCGGGTTCTCCACCAGCGCGGCCACCGCGTTGCCCGCCTCCGGGCTGACGAAGCCGGCGGCCGCGCGAGCGGCACGCGGTCGGTTGTTCTCGATCGAAATGCGGGCCTCCTGCCAGGCGTCGTTCTCGGTGAGTTGGCCGGCCGCAAACAACGTGCTGGCCAGCAGATTGCAGCCGTCGTCCAGGTCGCGTTGCGCAAGCCAGGCGTTGCGCGCGGACTCGCGCACGTCCTGCCCGGCCAGGTGCTGGGTCAACAGGGCGTAGCAGGTGACCTCGCGGTCGTCGTTCATCCGAAAGCGCGGGTAGTTGCGGCTGAAATTGGCCCAGTCGCGGCGCCGGCCCAGCTCCAGCAGCCAGTCATTGCGCAACCGGTCCTCGACATAGGTGCCGGACCAGCGCGCGTAGAAGGCCTCGATCTCGTCGGTTTGCGCTGCGCCCAGCCGGTTGCTCAGCTCCCAGTATTCGATCCACGGGGCCAGTGGGTGCTGCCGCGCCGCCACGGTGGCGGCAACCAACTGGGCCTTGTCCTTCTTGCGGAAGGCTTCACGCGCGTCCAGCACCACCTGGTGTTCGCTTTGGGCCAGCGACGCCATGGGCAGGCCGGACAGCACGGCCAGAGTCAGGGCAGCGCGGCGGAGCCAGCGCGAAGCCCGGGTGCACAGCATCATGTGGAGCGGCAGGACATTCATTGCAGGAATCTAGCGCTTCGCCATCGATGCATCCGGCATTTTCGCACTCTGCGCTGAACTGCCTGCGGCCCGATGCCGATCCCCTCATTCCACGCCGCCTGCCGGCGAGGCCGGGGCCTTGCGCCGTTCGGCCCGTGGCCTGGCGCCCCTGGCCTTGCCCTTCGACGGCCGGGAGGCCCGATGCACCTACCGTCGACGCGCAGGCCATGGCTGGCAGCCTCACAATGGGCTCGCTATAGATTCGAACGCTGCCATGAGCGATGACTTCAAGATGTCCTTCGAGCCGACGCGCGACAAGCTCACGCTGCGCAAGCAATTGCAGGCCGAGCGCCTGGCTATGGCCGACCGGCACGAGCGTTCGGTGCACCTGCAGGAGGTGCTGCGCGTCTGGCTGGTCAGCCGCAGCGAGCGCAGCATCGGCGCCTACTGGCCGATCAAGGGCGAGTTCGACGCGCTGCCGGCGCTGTTTCGCTGGAGCGAGGCCGAGCCCGGCCGGCGCATCGGGCTGCCGGTCATCGACCGCGAGACCAAGCAGCTGCGCTTCCATGTCTGGTACCCGGGCTGCCCGATGGAAGAAGACGCCTACGGCATCCCCAAGCCCAAGGACACCGAGGCCTTCGAGCCGCAGCTGCTGCTGGTACCCTGCGTCGGCTACGGCCCGAAGGGTCTGCGCCTGGGCTACGGCGGCGGCTTCTACGACCGCACGCTGGCGGCCCTGCGCCCGCGGCCCTTCACCGTCGGTGTGGGGTTCGCGCACGGCTACGTGCCTTGGCTGGTGCCCGAGCCGCATGACGTGCCGCTGGATGCGATGCTGGTCGAGGACGGCGTCGTCTACCAGCGTCGATAGTCCTTTTCAGCCCGCCGAGCCGCCCAGGTCCAGGCGCGTGCACAGCTCCAGCGTCAGCGCCGACTGGTTCATCGTGTAGAAGTGGATGCCCGGCGCGCCGCCGGCGACCAGCCGTTCGCACAGGCCCGCCACCACGTCCAGCCCGAAGGCGCGGATCGAAGCGGCGTCGTCCATGTAGCCTTCCATCTTCAAGGCCACCCAACGGGGGATCTCGATGCCGTCGCGCGCCGCGAACTGCGCGATCTTGGCGAAGTTGTGGAAGGGCATGATGCCCGGCACCACCGGCGCGTCGGCACCCAGGCGGCGCGTCTGGTCGACGAAGTGGAAGTACGCGTCGGGGTTGTAGAAGAATTGCGTGATCGACGAATCGGCGCCGCTCTTCACCTTGTCGACGTAGTGCTGCAGGTCGCGCTGGCTGTAGCGCTGCTCGGGGTGGTACTCCGGGTAGGCGGCGACCTCGATGTGCCAGTCGGCACCCTGGGTCTCGCGCACGAAGCGCACCAGCTCGGCGGCATAGCGGAACTCGCCGGCCGTGGCCGTACCGCTGGGCAGGTCGCCGCGCAGCGCCACCAGGCGGCGGATCTTCTGCGCACGGTAGGTGTCCAGGATCTCGGCGATACCCGTCCGGGTGGAGCCCACGCAGGACAGGTGCGGTGCGGCCTCGAAGCCGGCCGCGGCAATGGCGCGCACGGTGTGCAGCGTCTTGTCGCGGGTGGAGCCGCCGGCGCCGTAGGTGACGCTGAAGAACTCGGGCTGCAGCGCGCCGAGCTGCTGCACCACGTCCTTGAGTTTTTGGTCACCGACCGGGGTGTTGGGCGGAAAGAACTCGAAGCTGACCGGTACGGACTTCATGTCGGATCTCCAACGCGGCAATGCAACCACGCGCAACATGCGGGCGGCGCACGATCAAGTGGACGCCGCGGATCCGGCTCCGCCGGTCCGCTGGCGTCGCCCCCTGGGGGGAGCGCCGAAGGCGCTTCGGGGGGTCAATACCTATACGTATCGGGCTTGTAAGGCCCTTGCTTGCGCACGCCGATGTAGGCGGCCTGCTCGTCGCTCAGCTCGCTGAGCATCGCGCCGACCTTCTTCAGGTGTAGCCGCGCCACCTTTTCGTCCAGGTGCTTGGGCAGCACGTACACCTTGCCGGCCTCGTAGAAATCGCTGTGCGTGAACAGCTCGATCTGCGCGATCGTCTGGTTGGCAAAGCTCGAGCTCATCACGAAGCTCGGGTGCCCGGTGCCGCAACCCAGGTTCACCAGCCGGCCCTTGGCCAGCAGGATGATGCGCTTGCCGTCCGGAAAGATCACATGGTCGACCTGCGGCTTGATCTCCTCCCATTGGCACTTTTCCAGCGACGCGACGTCGATCTCATTGTCGAAATGGCCGATGTTGCAGACGATGGCCTGGTCCTTCATCGCCGCCATGTGGGCGTAGGTGATGACGTCCTTGTTGCCGGTGGCCGAGACGAAGAT
>JAGTRL010000283.1 GCA_018261815.1 Pseudomonadota bacterium | reverse complement strand
CTCGCTCATCTTCAGCACCGCGGTGTTGCCGAAGGCCAGGCAGGGCGCGATCTTCCAGGTGCCGGTCATGAAGGGCACGTTCCACGGGCTGATCAGCGCACACACGCCCACCGGATGGAACAGCGTGTAGTTCAGGTGCGTCGGTGTCGGGTAGGTGTGGCCATCGACCCGCGTGCACATCTCGGCGAAGTAGTGGAAGTTGTCGGCCGCGCGCGGCACCAGCTGCTTGCCGGTCTGGCTGATGGTCTGGCCGGTGTCACCGGTCTCGATGGCCGAGATCTCGGCCACGTGCTTGGTGATCAGCTCGCCGAGTTTGTGCATCATCTTGGCGCGCTCGGCCGCGGGCGTGGCCGCCCACTTGGGGAACGCCGCCTTGGCCGCCGCCACCGCGGCATGCACCTCGGCCTCGCCGCCAGCGGCCACCTCGGCCAGCACCTGCTGGTTGGTCGGGTTGAGGGTCTCGAAGCAGTCGCGGCTTTCGACCGCGCGGCCGTCGATCAGGTGGGGGATGCGCATGGGCTCGGTCCTTGATTCAGCGTGCATCGGCGACGACGGTGTTGAGCAGCCGGCCGATGCCGTCGATCTCGCACACGACCTCGTCGCCGGGGTTGACGTTGACCACGCCTTCGGGCGTGCCGGTGAGGATGATGTCGCCCGGCAGCAGCGTCATGAAGCTGCTCAGGTATTCGATCAGTGCCGGGACATCGTCGATCAGGTCGCGCGTGTTGCCGTGCTGCTTCAACTCGCCGTTGACGAAGGTGCGCAACTCCAGCGCGTGCGGGTCGGGCACGTCGTCCGCGTCCACCAGCCACGGGCCCAGCACGGTACAGCCGTCGCGGTTCTTCACCCGCAGGTTCGGTCGGTACCAGTTCTCCAGGTAGTCGCGGATCGCGTAGTCGTTGGCGACGGTGTAGCCGGCCACATGAAGCATCGCGTCGACGCGTTTGACCTTCGTCGCGGCGCGGCCGATCACCACCGCCAACTCGCATTCATAGTGCATGAAGGTGGCATCGGCGGGCCGCGGCGTGACGCCGCGGTGGCCGAGCAGCGCGTTCGGCCCCTTCAGAAAGGCCAACGGCTCGTCCTTGGCACTCAGCGTCAATTCCTTGGCCAGTTCCCTCTTGTGGTCGGCATAGTTGATGCCGAGCGCAATGATCGCGCCGGGCTGCACCGGTGGCAGCCAGACCACCTGCTCCTCGGCCAGCACGGTGCCGTCGGTGAGAAGAAGCCCGCCGCCGCTGGCCACCGCCGAGCGCACGGCGCCACCCCAGGCAATGCGCGCGTGTTTCATGCCTCGCATTGCGCCACCAGCAGGTTTTCGAGCGCACCGATGCCGTCGATCTCGATGCGCACATGCTGCCCGGCGCGGGCGCGTGGCGCGCCGGCCGCCACGCCCAGCATCAGCAGGTCACCGACGGCCAGTGTCATGAAGGCGCTGATTTCGGCGATCAGTCGGGCCACCGGACGCTGCATGCCAGTCGTGGAGGTCTGCTGCACCAACAGGCCGTCGAGGTGCACGCGCACGGCCAGCGCATCGGGCTCGGCCACGTGCCGTGCGGCGACGACCCACGGGCCCACGGGCAGGAAACCGTCGCGGCACTTGAAGCGCAGCGACGGGCGGTAGAACGAGGCGTGGGGCACGCTGACATCGTTGCACACGGTGTAGCCGGCCACGCAGGCCAGCGCCTCGGCTTCGCCGACGCGGCAGGCCTCGCGGCCGATGACGATGCCCAGCGTGGCGCCTATCTCCAACTCGTCGACGCCGGCAGGCACGACGATCGCATCGCCGGGGCCGGCGAAGGTGTTGCGCGGCTTGATGTACAGCACCGGCGCCTTGGGCGGCGCCTTGTAGGGCGCGGCATGCACCGCGTCGCCCAACGCGGCCAGCGCCGCGCGGTGGTTGAGCAGTGCGCCATAGGCCGTGCCCACAGGGGGTGCGCGGAAGGCCGCGGCGCTGCCGCGTTGCCAGTGCGCCAGCGGCCGGTCTTCGGGCCAGGACTGGCTGGTCGGCCAGGCCAGCACCTCGCGCAGGTTGCCGAAGACCGCCGAATTTACTAACATGTATATGATTACAGCACCAGCCCTGCCGAGTGTCAACCACGGCCGCACCCATGCCTCATGCACCGAGCCGCCGCAACCTGCCGCTGCTGCTGCTGCGCTCGCGCGAGGGCGTGATGTCGCACTTCCGCGCCATCCTCAACCAGCATGGCCTGACCGAGCAGCAATGGCGCGTGCTGCGCGCGCTGCTCGATCAGTCCCCGCTGGAGCCGCGCCAGATCTGCGAGTCCTGCCAGCTGCTCAGCGCCAGCGCCACCGGCGTGCTGGCGCGCATGGAGGAGCTGGGGCTCGTCAGGCGCGAGCGCATGGCCGAGGACCAGCGCCGCGTGCGCGTGTCGATCACGCCGAAGAGCCGCGCGCTGGCCCGCAGGATGGCGCCGCGGATCGACGCCCAGTACCGCGAGTTGGAGCAGGCGCTCGGCCCCGAGCTGCTGGACCAGGTGTACGCCACACTCGATCAGCTGTTGCTGCGCCTGGCACAACGGCCCACCGCCGATGGCTGAGCGGGCTACTTGAAGATCTGGCGCAGCGCGTCGGGCAGGCCCTTCGGCAAGCCCTGAGCCGGCTGCGGTGGCGGTGGCGATGGCTTGACCGTGGGGACCGGCGCGGTGCCGGCACCGCCCATGGCGGTGCGGCAGACGTCGGCTTCGGGCGCGGCCTTCAGCAGCTGCTGGGCCAGCATCGACAGCCCTCCGGTGGCCCCGGCCCTGCCCAGCGAGGCGGCCAGGCCGACCATCCCTTGCGCGTCCAGTGCCAGCTTCGGGTCGAGCCACGGCCCCTTCAGCACCACCAGCTTGGCCAGGTCCACCGGGTTGAGCTTGACCCCACTCTTCGGCGATGGCCGGAAGGCCAGTGTCAGCGTCTCGTCGTCCAGGCGGATCTCGCCCTTGGCCGACACCGACAGCTGGTCGGTTTCCATCGCGATCGAGCGGTCCACTGCCGCGACGCCGTTCTTCAGCGGCAGGCGCAGCACGGCACATCGCACCCGCGAGGAGGTCGGCACCGTGGGCTGCAGGCTCACCGCCTGCAGCACCTTGGCCAGCACGGAGGTGCCTAGCGGCGACGCGCCGCCGCCGAGCGTGGTGTTGGCCAGCGACAGCATCAGCTCGCCATTGGCGCTGGCGGCCAGCGCGCGCGGCGTGCCGCCGGCCAGATTCAGGTCGGCGCGCAGCTGCACCTGCCCACCCTTGGCGAAGGCCGAATGTCCGGTTGCCTGCAGCAGTTCGTCCATCGACAGGTTGCTGCCCTGCGCCTGCAGCGCCACGCGCGGCGCTGAGCCGGCGGCCGAGGCCACGGTGACGCTGCCGCGCAGCGTGCCGCCGGCCAGGCCGAAGCTCACCGGGTCGGCCTTGAAGCGACCGGGCTGTGCATTGAACTGCGCCTTCAGGTTCGACAGTGGTGGCAGCCCCGGCATCAGCAGCCTGTCCACGTGCAGCGACAGCGTCGCCGGGCCTGCGGGCAGGGCCTCCAGGCCCAGCGGCGTGGTGCCGAACACGCGCCGGTCTTTCGCCGCTGGCGCAGCCGGGGCCGCGGCCCGAGGCGGCAGCCAGCGCGCCAGGTCGATCGACGGCGAGGCCAGTTGCGCATCGATCTGCCACGGGGTTCCGCCCAGGGCCTTGAGCTGGCCGCTGATCTGCTGCTGCGCCACCGACAGCTGCAGGCCGTCGATGCGCACCGACTGCGGCGCATAGTTCAGCTGCCCCGTCAGCTCGATCGGCAGCGGGATGCGGGCCGCATTCGGAAGCCAGGGCGACAAGGCCTCGACCCGCGTCAGCCGCGCACTGATGTCGGCCTCCAGCCGGTGCGGCATGGCACCGCGGCGCAGCAGTCCCTTGGCGGCGAACAGGGCGCCGTCGCTGCTGAGCTGCAGGTCGAAGGGCCAGTCCGCCTGGTTGGCGGACAGTTCGGCCAATCGCCCGATCTGGCCCTGCAGCTGCCATTGCTGGCCACGGCTGTCGAAGCTGGCGTCGAGTGTGTGGCCCTCGCCGGCGACGTCGAGCTCCAGCGTCTGCAGCAGCAGGCTGTGGGTGGTGCCGCTGCGGGCGTCGCGGTAGGCCAGATGCGTGTCGGTCAGCGCGATGCGCGACAGGTGCACGCGCAGCGGCGAGCCGCTGTCGCCTCCCGTGGGCGGCACGGCGGTGTCCGGGCCGGCCATCACCCAGTTGCCGACGCCGTGGCGATCGGTCTCGAGCAACAGGTCCACGCCACTGAAGGACACGCTGGCCACATCCACCAGGCCCTGCAGCAGCGGCCAGAAGGCGATGTCGAAGCTCGCCTGCTTGACCCGCAGCATCTCCTTGCGCGAGCCCCAGGGCGCATTGCCAAGCACCACGTCGTGGGCGGCCACGCCGATGCGCGGCAGCACCCGGATCGACAGCGTGCCGCGCACCGCGAAGTCGCGGCCGGTGGCGGCGCTGACCTGGGCGGCCAGCAAGGAGGCCAGCCGCTGCGGCGGGAACAGCAGGTTCAGCGCGAAGTACAGCAGGCCCAGCAGCAGCGCGATGCCGGCCAGGCCGCCGAGCAGCAGCTTGAGCCAGCGTGGGCGGAGTGTCGGCTTCGGCATCGCGGCAAGGGTCGGTGGCCGCGCAAGGGCCACGGTTTGCGGTGACTATAGAGCCGCGTTGCGCGGCATGGTGGCTGTGATAGCGTGGCTTGGCCTTCCGGACACGACCGGCGGCGTGTCTGCATGAGCGAGCCTTCCCCACCGATGCCCCAACCCGGCGCCGCGCGCAGCCGCCCCGTCCCGGCGCATTGGCTGCCCGGTCTGCAGCTGCTGCGCCACTACCCCGCCGCCTGGTGGCGCCACGACCTGGCGGCCGGCCTGGTGCTGACGACGATGCTGGTGCCGGTGGGCATCGCCTATGCGGTGGCCTCGGGCGTGCCCGGCATCCATGGGCTGTACGCCACCATCGCCGGGCTGCTGGCCTACGCCCTGTTCGGGCCCAGCCGCATCCTGGTGATGGGCCCGGATTCGTCGCTGGCGGCGCTGATCCTGGCGGTGGTGCTGCCGTTGTCTGCCGGCGACCCGGCGCGCGCGGTGGCGCTGGCCGGCGCGATGGCCCTCGCCGTGGGCCTGATCTGCATCGGCGCCGGACTGGCGAAGCTGGGCTTCATCACCGAGCTGCTGTCCACGCCCATTCGCTACGGCTACATGAACGGCATCGCGCTGGCGGTCATCGTCAGCCAGCTGCCCAAGT
>JAGTRL010000282.1 GCA_018261815.1 Pseudomonadota bacterium | reverse complement strand
ATTTCTGGAAGTACCTGGACATCGATGCGGCGCTGCATGCGCGGGGCGATCGCTGACGCGCGACGATGAAGAGTCCAGGTCGACTCGCTGCTTCCATGCAGGGCGTCGGCGCGGGTGGCTGCTTCAGACTGGGTCCGGTCGCTCAACGGTTCGAATTGCCTGCTCCAGAGCCGTCTCTCAGGGGGTAGGACGACGGTCAGCAAAGTGGCGATGAAATCGATGGACGAGGCACCCCCACGCGGCCATCAGCGAGTACTCGTGACCGGCAGCTCTAGCGACCTCTGAAACAGGCGCTCACCAACGCAGGAGCGTAGGCGGTTCAAACGCCGTTTCTTGCCTGCCTCATCCTCCGATCGATGCCTTGTCAGCGGCAAGGCCCGCGCATAGAGTCAAGTCGGCCACCGGCTGGGCAGCCGTGTTCAACTCAACAGAAAGAGAGCCAGTTCATGAGCAAGTCCGCAATCCTGGGAGGCATGCTGCTCGCAGCGGCCGCTGCACTGTCAACGCCCGCATCAGCCATCACCGGCAACAGCTGGGTCGACGACAACGAGCATCCGTTCGTCGGTTTGGTCGTGTTCTACGACGCCGGCGGCGCATTCCTGCAACGCTGCAGTGGCTCGCTGATCAGCCCGACCAAGGTCCTCACAGCGGGGCATTGCATTCAGGGTGCGGTGACAGCGCGCATCTATTTGCAGCAGAACGCCGGCGGCAACTACGACCCGGTGACCCAGCTAGATCCGGTTTCCGGCTACCCCGAGACCTGCGCCGGGAACACGTTGGGCAGCTTGTGTGCGACATCGAGCAGGCTCTTCAACTACGGCTTCGACAACTTCGCCGGCTTCCCGAACACGCGCGACGTCGCCCTGGTGATCCTCGACCAAGCCATCTCGCTGCCCGAGTACGGCCAGCTTCCGTCGGCCGGTACGTTGGACAGCCTCAGCACGGCGCGCGGCAAGAAAAACACGGTGTTCACAGTCAGCGGCTACGGCCTGACGCTGAGCACGCAGGAGCACTCGGCGGTGCCGAACGTCTCGTACCGCATACGACTGATGGCGCAGTCGACACTGGTCAACCTGAACAGCGCCCAAACCGATGGCTTCAACCTGCAGACCCAGGGCAACGGCAACGGCCGCGGCGGCACCTGTTCCGGCGACTCCGGTGGGCCGGTGTTCCTCGGCGGCAGCAAATCGAACCTGGTCGTCGCCGTCACCTCCTTCGGCTTGAACAGCCTGTGCCGTGGCACTGACTTTGGCTATCGCGTCGATCGGCAAGAGGTGCTGGACTGGATCTATCAGACGAACTGAAAGAGATGGAGATGCCAGGAAGCTCCCCGCGGCCAGCAGACCGGGAATTCGGGACCAGCCAGTCAAAAGCCGCCGCTGCGAGCCGCTCGCCAGTTCGCTGGCTCGAATGACATGACTGCAAGGCGCCGGAATCCGTCTGTGCGTTCTTGAGCGCTGAAGGCATCCTTGCATCAGTACGCATCGAGCCGTATCAGCGCACCGCGCGCCGCCGCGGCATCGGCCTCGTCGTGCGTCACCAGCACGGTGGGTAGGGCACTGTCGCGCGCGTGCTCGAAGACGAAGCGGTGCACCTCGTCGCGCAACTGCGCATCGAGCTTGGAGAAGGGCTCGTCGAGCAGCAGCGCGCGTGGCTCCGCCAGCAGCGTGCGCAGCAGCGCCACGCGCGCGCGCTACCCGCCCGACAGCGTGGCCGGATCGCGGTCGCCGAAGCCGGCCAGTCCGGCATCGGCCAGCGCCTGATCGTCGCGCCGGCCGAGTCGGCTGCACTGGCAGCAAAGAATACGACAAACAGCATTCCCATCGTCATGATCTTCGCAGTCGATCCTGTCGGTTTGGGCCTCGTCGCCAGCCTGAGTCGGCCACTCGCAAACGTCACGGGTACAACCTTCGCCGCCGGCCCGGAGATCGTCGGCAAGCAACTCCAACTCCTGAAGGAGGCCGTCCCTCATGCCTCCCGAGTCGCCTTCCTCACGAATCCGGCGGATCCCAGCTCGGCAATTCCGGTCAGAGAGGTGGAGGCTGCGGCCCGATCTCTGCGCGTTCGCCTTCAACGTCTGGGCAGCGCAAGCGCCTGCACCTGCGCTGTAGCGGCAGTCAGTGCAACGGCACGACCACAGGAAACGCATACTCTCGACCAACCAGCGCGCGCGCGCCGAGATAGGCCATCTTCAGGCGCTCGGAAAGTTCATTCATGTTCACCTCTCCTTGAGCGTCGCATGCCACTGCCACACCGCGGCCGGGATGGAAGAGAGAGGCAAATCGCAACTGATGAGCCAGTTCTCCCGGCTGCGTCAACTTGGAGAAGGTTTGGGAGTTCATTTGTGGTTCCCGAGTCTGAGCGGCAACCGCAATTTGCTACAGTCCCTGCCAGTCGCTGGCGGCTGCTGGTGCCTTCGGTCGCTCAGTCAAGGCACGCAGCCATCTTCGGCCTCCCGGGGCCGCGGCAAGCGGTACAAAGAGTCGGGAAATTCGAGCCCTTTCAGGCTTGCTCCTGCGCGCGCTATCCGAGCGTGAGCCACTTCACAGTTGCACCAACTGCTCAAGCCGTCGCGGCTCGGCGCAGCGCCAAGCCTTCAGCACCTGGGCACGGGGCCGAGCCTGCCGTCACGGGCCCTGCAGGGCCAGTGTGCGGGTGGTCATGCCGAGCTTGATTTCGCGGCGCCCAGGTAGCGCCATCGCGTACAGGTAGCCGTCGACCATTCACTGCAGCGTCTCACCCTGCGGTGCCGGTGCACGCTCGATGCGCTCGCAGACTACCTTGGCCAGGGCTTCGCGGTCTGTGATCGGCGTTTTGCGGCAGCCATAGATGGCGACCGCTTCGGCGTAGGAAACGAGGCCATCGACCAGCCGAAAGTGGGGGCATGAAAAAGCCCGCCGAGGCGGGCCTAAGTGTCACAGCCGAAGCCATTTCCTGCGATTCGCCCCGTAGCTACGACGCATTCCACCACTACCCGAATTCCATCGATCAAAGACGACGGCAATGCCGACCACTACGATCAGCGGGACCAGTGCATGAAGCATCATGTACGCCACCGTCGTCTCCCCGTCCCAATTGATTGGGTAGCGTCATCCTCATTCAACTGCCATCGCATTGCGACCCCACGACTGCGGGATGCCTGCGGCAATATTTCACGAGACACTGCGCGCGGGTGAATGCGTGAGGTAGCGCGGGATGAAGGCAGAAACCTGGCTGGCGCGCTGCGCTGCCGAGCTTCAACACCTGTATCTGACCAATCCACGCAGCGGCGTAGACGATGTTCCGCCGGATGAATGGAGCTTGGAAACTGCCGGCGAGTTCATCGAGGCCCAGCGCTACCGCGGGTTAGACCCTGTGCAGGCGGCCAGGACCTTCTGGCGGTCCAACGAGTGAACAGCCCGCAAAGAGGCGGCAAT
Source organism: Pseudomonadota bacterium (assembly GCA_018261815.1). Lineage (GTDB taxonomy): Bacteria > Pseudomonadota > Gammaproteobacteria > Burkholderiales > Burkholderiaceae_C > Rubrivivax. The sequence goes on along the minus strand of JAGTRL010000282.1, from coordinate 1,857 downwards.
GGACGCGTGGGACCTGTCGATGCTCGAAGCCGAGCAAGGGCTGCCCGTTGGCTGGGGCTGGGCTCTGCGGCGGCTGCCGGGCGCCGGCTTAGTCTGCTGCATCGGCAGCATGTACGGCGCGGCTGCGAACGAGTGACGCCTCTGTGGCGCCATGACCAAGCCCCACATCCCCGAGCAGCAGCAGCGCACGGAAACCTACCGCGGCGTCAAGCTGCTGGTGATCGCGCAAAGCCAGCCGAACGGCCGCTGGACGTGGGCCTACGTCGCGGGCGACTACCAGGGACGGCTGCGCGGCGCGCTCTTGCCTACTGCAGAAGCCGCGCTCACGCAGGGCCTGCTGGCGGCGCGGGCGCGTGTTGGGGATTGACGCCTTCCCAACTCCGACCGGCGTGAAGAACTGCCTCTGGTTGCGGCCTTCAACGCTCGCCCAAGTTGGCATACTGAAAAGAGGATCAGATCGTATGGCCGGCACACTCTGCCTACCCCGTCCGCATCCAATAGGAGCGACGCCATGTTCAAAGCAATCTTCGGCTTCCTCGGCTTGATGATCGCACTGGCCGTTGTCGTTCCGCTGGCGAAGCCCTACCTCGGCGCCTTATGGCAAAGCGGCCAGACGACCACTCGCGTTCGCGGCTCCAAAACGGCGGGTGTCGACAAGCCGGCCGTCGCGCAGCCCGCCTCGGGCGCGCAGAAATCGATGTTCGGGCGCACCGATGACTCGTGGCGGCAAAGCAAGGACCGTTACAAGAGTGCGGAGGAGCGAAGCGACAACTAACGCCGCCTGACGCTCACGCAGGGCACCGTGTAGGACAAGCTCGCGTGGTGAGCCTGGCCGGCGCTACGCTACCGCTCCATGAAGAAGGTCGAATACTGGTTCTGGCGTATCGGCAGCGAGACAGCGCCGCACAAGATCATCACCACGCGGTGGAGCATTCCCAAGGCGGAAGCGCTGGAGCGCGATCCGAATGCAGTGCGCGTGCCCGGCACACTCGAAGTGCGCGAGCTGCCCGAGACCGACGAAGAGAAGGCCGAGCGCCTCTACGGCATGCACCGCTAGCCGGATGCCCGGCGCGAATAACTCGTGGAGGCACGGCCCCACGAAAAGCCCGCCGAAGCGGGCCTGTGGGCAGACTGACACCCAGCCGTAGCGCTGCTGGCCGGCGATACCACTGCCGCAGGTGTCGAGATTGGTTACAGCCTGTCATTCGCCCGCAGCCTGCAGTGCCTCGCTTTCCTATGGGCATCTATAGGTGGCTCAGCTCTTGCATTGGCGACAGGGGGGGAACACGCCACCATGTCGATATCGGTTTGCGTTGGATGCCAGCGGCTAGTCAAACGCTCCGACATGCGCTGCCCGCACTGTGGCGCCCTGACGCTGCGGCGAATGACGCCCGCGACACTAATGGCGACCTTCATTTTCGGACTGTCCATCGCCGTTGTCACCATTGCGGGCGTCCTTGGTGGCATCTTCCTCAGCGCGCAATAAGGCGGGAAGCACTGCTAAGCCCGAGAAGCGCAAGCCGCGCTCATATCAGGCCCCGCTCCCGCCGCTGAAAACCGCCAGGCGGACGCGCTTGTCGGTGGCTGGCCCGAAGCACGGCGGGCGCGGGAGTCTGCTACAGACTGGTTCCGGTCACTCGCAGTCCGCAGCCGAACGGCGGCTGTGGCGACGACCGGTCGTTCGATGCCCGCGGCCTCGGTGGCGCGCGGCACCTTGGTCACCGGTCACGCAAGGCGTGGCGAGACTTTCCTGCCTGAGTTGCCCTGGTCGCAAGCACTTTAACCCGTGCCACGTCACCAGCCCGCGGCCGGGGCGGCGCTACGCGACATGGCGGCTCGACGCAGAAAGACCCTGGG
>JAGTRL010000281.1 GCA_018261815.1 Pseudomonadota bacterium | reverse complement strand
CTCAACAACGTGACCGTGCCGGTGGAACTGCACGGCCCTTTCGGCAACGTCGAATGGCAGGTGCGCTGGGGCAGCGTCAGCGCGGCCGTGGCCGCGCTGACGCTGCCGAATGCGGCGATCGGCGCGGTCAGCGGTGTGGCGCGCGGGGCCACCGGCGTGGTGCGTGGTGCAGCCGGGGTGCTGCGCAGCGTACCCGGTGCGTTGACGCCAGGGCAGCGCTGAACGCCGGCGTACCGATAATGGCCACCATGGAACCACCCGTCGCCCTGTTCACCGCCGCCGGCAGCGGCATCGGAGCCGCCGCGGCGCGCAAGCTGGCCACCGAAGGCTGGATGGTGGCAATCCTCTCGCCCTCAGGCCGAGGTGCCGCGCTGGCCTCCGAGCTGGGCGGCCTGGGCGTCACCGGCTCGAACCAGAACGCCGAGGACCTGCTGCGCCTGGTGGACGGCGCGCTGCAGCGTTGGGGCCGCATCGATGCGGTGGTCAACAGCGCCGGGCACGGGCCCAAGGGCGAGCTACTGACGATCAGCGATGCAGACTGGCACGCCGGCATGGACTTCTACCTGCTCAACGTGGTGCGCATCGCGCGGCTGGTGACGCCGCAGATGCGTAAGCAGAAGCGCGGCGCAATCGTCAACGTCAGCACCTATGCCACCTTCGAGCCCGAGGCCGCGTTTCCGACGTCGGGCGTGTTCCGCGCTGGGCTGGCGGCCTTCACCAAGCTCTATGCCGACCAGTACGCCGCCGATGGGCTGCGCATGAACAACGTGCTGCCCGGCTTCATCGACAGCCTGCCCGAGAAGGCCGATCGCCGCCAGCGCATCCCGATGGGCCGCTACGGCCGCGCCGACGAGGTGGCCGAGCTGATTGCCTTTCTGGCGTCGGACAAGTCGAGCTACGTCACCGGGCAGAACATCCGCATCGACGGCGGGTTGACACGGTCGGTGTGAGGCGCATGGCCGCTGCGGCACTGGGGCTGGTGCTCGCCGGCGCGCTGCTGCTCGGGGGGCCCGCACTGATGCAGGATCGCTTGCTGTACTTTCCCGCCAAGGTGAGCGTGGCCCAGGCCAGCGCCGGTGGGCTGCAGCCGTGGCCCAGCGCGCTGGACTTTCGCGGCTTGCAGGCGCCGGCTGCGGGCACGGCGCGCGGCACCGCCATCGTCTTCCATGGCAACGCCGGCCATGCCGGCCAACGCGACCACCTGGCGGCCGCGCTGGCCGGCACGGGGCTGCGCGTGATCCTGGCCGAATACCCCGGCTACGGCCCGCGGGACGGTGCGCTGGGCGAAGCCCCGCTGGTGGCCGATGCCGCCGAGAGCATCGCGCTGGCGCAGCGCCAGTTCGGCCCGCCGCTGCTGGTGGTGGGCGAATCGCTGGGTGCCGGCGTGGCCGCCGCCGCAGCGGCGCAGCAGCGCGACGCGGTGGCGGGCCTGATGTTGATCACGCCCTGGGACCGGCTGGAAAGCGTCGCGTCCTTCCACTACCCCTGGCTGCCGGTGAAATGGCTGCTACGCGACCGCTACGACAGCGTCGCCCACCTGGCCGGTTTCGGCCGGCCGGTGGTGGTGGCGGTGGCGGCGCAGGACGACATCGTGCCGGCACGCTTCGGCGAAGCGCTGTACCGTGCTCTGCCCGAGCCCAAGCGCATGCTGTTGATGGCCGATGCCGGCCACAACGACTGGCCCGGCCGCGTCGACGCGGCCTGGTGGCAGCAGGCGGTGGATTTCATGCTCGCACCCTGAAGCTCGAGGAGCCCCGATGACGACCGCCGCGACGACCGGCACGCTGCGCCGACTGCGGGATCTGCCCGGCCCGCCCGGCTGGCCGCTGCTGGGCAACCTGCCGCAGATCGAGCCCGCGCGCTTTCACCTGCAGCTGGGCGACTGGGCGCGGCAGTACGGCCGCTTTTTCAGGCTGAGTTTGGCCAACCGGCTGCTGCTGGTGGTGGCCGACCACCGGGCCGTGGCGACGGTGCTGCGTGATCGGCCCGAGGGCTTCCGCCGCACCGACCGGCTCGAAAGCATCGGCCTGGAGATGGGCCTGAAGCCGGGCCTGTTCGGCGTCAACGGTGACGCCTGGCAGCGCCAGCGGCGCATGGTGATGGCGGCCTTCGACCCGGGGCACGTCAAGGCCTACTACCCGTCGCTGGCGCGGTGCGGCGAGCGCCTGCAAGGGCGCTGGGCCGAGGCGGCGACCGACGCAAGACCCATCGACCTGCAGGCCGACCTGATGCGCTTCACTGTCGACGCCATCGCCGGGCTGGCCTTCGGCACCGACGTCAACACGCTGCAGTCCGACGACGACATCATCCAGCGCCACCTGGACAAGATCTTCCCCAAGCTGTTCACGCGCATGATCACGGCCGTGCCGTACTGGCGCTTCTTCAAGCTGCCGTCGGACCGCGAGCTGGACCGCGCTCTGGCCGCAGTCAACAGTGCCATCGACGGCTTCATCCGCAACGCGCGCCAGCGCCTGGCCGACGAGCCCGCGCTGCGCAGCGCGCCACAGAACCTGCTGCAGGCGATGGTGGCCGCGGCCGACGAACCCGGCAGCGGCATCGACGACGCGCAGGTGGCCGGCAACGTGATGACCATGCTGCTGGCCGGCGAAGACACCACCGCCAACACGCTGGCCTGGTGCATCTGGCTGCTGCACCGGCACCCGCAGGCGCTGCAGCGGGCCACGGCCGAAGTGCGCGGCGTCATGGCCGGCGAGCCCGAGGGCGCCGCGGTGACGCTGGAGCACCTGGCGCGGCTGGACTACGTGGAAGCCTGCATGCACGAGACCATGCGCCTGAAGCCGGTGGCGCCGCAGCTGCCGCTGCAGGCGCTGAAGGACACCGTGGTCGGCGACGTGGCGGTGCCGATGGGCACGGTGGTCATCAGCCTGATGCGCCACGACAGCATCGACGACGCGCACCTGCCCGAGGCCCAAGCCTTCAGGCCCGAACGCTGGCTGGGCGAGGACGGACTGTCGCCGGCTTCGGCCAAGCGCATCTCCATGCCCTTTGGCGCGGGTCCGCGAATCTGCCCGGGGCGCTACCTGGCGCTGCAGGAAATGAAGATGGTGCTGCTGACGCTGCTGAACCACTTTGATATCGAGTCCGTCGTCACGGGCGACGGCAGCGAGCCGGCCGAGCGGCTGATGTTCGCGATGGCGCCGGTGGGGTTGCGGATGCGGCTGCGTGAATGGCTGTGTGGTCGACGCGCTGGGCAGTTGTACGATGGCCGATCGTCACAAGCCCTGGGGGGTGGGCATGAGGCGCCGAAGCTTCTTTGAAGGGTTGGTGTTGCTGTCGTGCGGTCAGTCTTCGCATGCCATCGCGCAGCAGGCCGGCAGGATGGTGCGAATCGGAAGGCTGTCGCCACTGTCCGAAGAGGCCGAGCAGCCGATGATCGATGGCCTGCGTGCGGGTTTGGCGGAGCAGGGCTGGATCGACGGCAAGAACCTTGCCTTTGAAATGCGCTTTGCAGCCGGACATCTTGACCATTTGCCGGTCTTGGCCGAGGACCTGGTGCGTGCGCAGGTCGACCTGATCGTCACCGGTTCGAACCCCGGCGCTCTTGCTGCCAAACGGGCCACCAACAAGATTCCTGTGGTGTTCGTGACCACCGGTGACCCGGTGACTGCCGGGATTGTCCCCAGCCTCGCGAGGCCCGGTGGCAACCTTACCGGGATATCCGTGCTGGGGCTCGAACTCAATGCGAAACGCGTGCAGTTGCTGAGTGAGTCCTTCGGCAACCTGAAGCGCGTTGCCGTGCTGACGAATCCCGGCGCACCCTACACCACGGAGTTTCGTGCCCAGAGGGCAAAGATCTCGAGCACGTTGGGCATCGATCTGCCTCTGATGGAGGTGCGGGAAATCGACCAGCTGCCAAGTGCCTTCGAGGTGCTGGCCAGGAGCAAGGCGCAGGGCATCCTCGTCCTTGCCGACATCATGTTCTTGTCCAACCGCCAGCGTATCGTGGAAATGGTGGCTGCGACCCGTTTGCCAGCGACCTACCCGGATCGGGGATTTGTCGACGTGGGCGGCCTGATGTTCTACGGCGCGGCGCTGCCCGACATGTACCGGCACGCGGCCTCTTTGGTCGACAAGATCCTGCGCGGTGCAAGGCCAGCGGATCTTCCCGTCCAACAACCTACGAAGTTCCGCTTGGTCATCAACAGCCGGACAGCCCAGGCGCAGAACCTGGTCGTTCCAATGAGCCTGCTCGTCAGAGCCGATGAAGTGATCGAATGAGGTCTCGCCGAGAAGCGCGAAGATCGGCGGCGCCTCATCCCAGCCGCTGAATCGCCGCTTCCGCCTGGTCCAGCGACCGCAGGATCTGCGCCTTCAGCGCCGGCAGGTCCACGCCAGCGGCGCTCTTCTTGCCTTCGAGATAGCGTGCATAGACGCCGTGCACGATGGCCGCGCTCTTCCAGCGGTTGAAGCCGACGTAATAGTCCAGCAGGCGCAGGTCGCGGCCGGTGCGCGCCGCGTAGCGCTCGGCCAGTTCCTTGCGCGTCGGCCAGCCGGGCAGGCTTGTCGGCGGCTGGCCACGCACCGACGGCGGGTCGCCCGGCTCGGCCCACTGGTTCAGCGCATAGGCCAGGTCGGCCATCGGGTCGCCCAGCGTCGAGATCTCCCAGTCCACCACCGCGGCGATGCGGCCGTCGGGGCCGACCAGCGTGTTGTGCAGCCCGTAGTCGCCGTGCACGATACGCGCCGGCCCCTGTTCGGGCACGTGCTCCAGAAAGTACTTCTGCAGCTCGTGCGCGCGCGCATCGTCCAGCTGCGCGCCGGCGATCGACGCCGTCCACGAGCGGTACCAGGTCTTCAGCTGACGGCCGATGTAGTCGTCCTTCTTGCCCAGCTCGCCCAGGCCGACCGCGTCGGGGTCGATCGAATGCAACTCGGCCAGCACGTCGATGAACGAATGGGCGATCTCCTTGCGCAGCGGCGGCGGTGCCCAGGTCTCGGCATCGGCGGCCGAATACAGTGGGTGGCCATTGACATGGCTCATGACGTAGAACAGCGCGCCGGTCACCGACGTGTCGGCGCAGAAGCCCAGCGCGCGCGGCACCGGCACGGCGGTCTTGCCCAGTGCGCTGATCAGCGCCCATTCGCGCGCCATGTCGTGCGCCTTGGGAAGCAGCTCGCCCATCGGCGGGCGGCGGATCACCGCCTGCCGGCCCAGCGTGCCTTCGATCAGGTAGGTCAGGTTGGAATGGCCGCCTTCCAGCCGCGTCCACTTCAGCGGCGGCGTCAGGTCGGCAATGTTCGCGGCGATCCAGGCTTCGACCCGGGTGAGGTCGTAGCCGACCGGTGCGGCTTCAGCCGA
>JAGTRL010000280.1 GCA_018261815.1 Pseudomonadota bacterium | reverse complement strand
GCCTGGCTGTCGCCGCCGGTGGCGCTGTCGGCCTACTTCCTGAAGGGCGTGGTGCCGCAGTGGGAGCTGGGTGACATCTACGCCGGCATGGTGCAGTTCATGATCCTGCAACTGGTGGCGGTGGGGCTGCTGCTGATCTTCCCGAAGCTGGCCACCTGGCTGCCGGCGCTGAACTGAGAAGCGGTGGATGCCCGCGCCCGGCTCACGCTTTGGGCGGGGCCGCCGGCGCGGCCGGCGCAGCGAGCGGCAGCATCGCCGCCAGCTCCATGTACATCGGCTTGGTCACCAGCCGAGCCACGCCGCTGGCCAGCAGCGAGCAGGCCATCAGGCTGAGCACCATCGATTGGCCGGAGACCATCTCCATGACGATGATGAAGGCGGTGATCGGCCCGCCGGTGGTGGCCGCCAGGAAGCCGACCATGCCCAGCGCGATCAACGGAATGGCGTCGACGGCATTCAGGCCGGCCCACAGCGCGACGTCGTGGCCTATGCCCGCGCCGATGGCCAGCGAGGGCGCGAACACGCCGGCCGGCACGCCGGTCCAGGCCGACAGCCATGTGGCGACGAACTTGAGCAGCGTGTACACGCCGGGCAGGTCGGCCTGGCCTTCGAGAAGCGCGCGGGTGGTGGCATACCCTGCACCGGCCGTCGCCCCGCCGGTGGCAATGCCGATGACGGCCACGCCCGTGGCGCAGCCGGCGGCGAATCGGTAGGGATGGTCGCGCCGCCAGGCACTCAAGCGGTCGGGCAGCCCACGCACCGACACCACGATCAGACGCGCGAACAGCCCACCCGCCAGGCCGGTGCTCACGGCCACCAGCAGGCCGGGCCCGAGCAGCGACCAATGCAGCTGCTGCACGGGCAGCCGGCCGAAGTAGGTTTCGTTGCCGAATACGGCCACGGCCACCAGGCCGGCGAGCACGATGCTGGAGATGACCAGCGCGCTGTGCGACATGCTGCGCCGGCGTGACAGCTGTTCCAGCGCGAAGACGATGCCGCCCAGCGGCGTGTTGAAGGCGGCGGCGATGCCGGCCGCGGCACCGGCCACCATCAGGTCATGCGCGTCGATGCCCGATCGCGGCGACAGCCAGCGCCGCGCATGCACCATGACGCCGGCACCCACCTGCACGGTCGGGCCCTCACGCCCGATCGACAGCCCGGCGAGCAAGCCGCCGGACACCAGGCCGATCTTGTGCAGCGCCACGCGCAGCGACACCAGCCCCCGGCGCTGCGCATCGTCCAGGTCGTCGTCGAGCGCACGGATCACCTGCGGGATGCCCGAGCCCATCGCGCCGGGCACGTAGCGGCGGGTCCACCACAGCAGCGCCACCGTCAGTGCCGGCGTCCACAGCAGTGCCAGGTAGCGGCCATAGGGGCCGGCCTGGTCGAGCAGCTTGAAGGCATGCACGGCCGCCTCGGCCGCAAAGGTGAAGCCCACCACGACGAGCCCGGTGATGACGGCATAGACCAGCACCACGGCGCGGTCGATCCACTGGCGCCCCGCGCGCAGCTCGTCGAGCAGGTTGCTCCAGAACTGCGGCTCCACGTCGCGCACCGCGCGCCAGCCGCCATGCAGCCAGGTGCGCAGAAGATGCAGGGCCCGTTGTCCCAGCGCGCGCCACGGCGCAGCGTCGTGAGGGGGCATCGGCATGGCGCGGATTCAGCGACTGCCGGCGCGGTCAGCAGGCTGAAGGGCCTGTTTCAGCACGCGGGCAGGCGCATGGGAGGGCATGCGCTCATCATAGGCGAGGCCTTCGGCCATGATGGCCGTGGCCTTGCGCTACCCTTTCGCATCCCAGCCCGCTGCCACCCCATTCCATGAATCCTTTCCCGCGCATCCCCGGCCAGCGCTCTTTGCATTCGCCCGGCCCGACCCGCCTGCCCGACGAGGTGCTGCACGCCATGGGCCGGCAGCCGATGGACCTGGCCGACCCGCGGCTGGACCCGATCATCACGGCCTGCGAAGCCGGCCTGAAGCGCCTGCTGCACACCGAGCAAGCCGACGTGCTGATGTACGCCGCCAACGGCCACGGCGCGTGGGAGGCGGCCATCGTCAACCTGCTCGGGCCCGGCCGCGCGGCGCTGGTCCCGGGCACCGGGCACTTCTCCGAATCCTGGGCCCTCCAGACCGAGGCGCTGGGCTGCAAGGTGCTGCGCACGCCGTGGGTCGAGGGCCGGCCCATCGATGTACAGGCCGTGGAGCAGGCGCTGCGCGACGACATCCGACGCGAGATCGTGGCCGTGTTCAGCGTGCACACCGACACCGCCAGCGGCGTCACCAGCGACCTGCAGGCCTTGCGCGCGGCCCTCGATGCCAGCGGCCACCCGGCGCTGTTTGTCGTGGACGTGGTGGCCTCACTCGGCGTGGTGCCCTTCGACATGGATGCGCTGCGCGCCGACGTGGTGATCGGTGCGTCGCAGAAGGGCCTGATGCTGCCGCCGGGGCTGGGCTTCGTGGCCATCAACGAACGCGCCCGCGCCTCGGCCGAAGCCAACCCGATGCCGCGCTTCTACTGGGACTGGGGCCGCCGCCGCGATGCGCTGTCGTACCGCAAGTTCTGCGGCACGCCGCCGATGAACCTGCTGTTCGGCATGCAGGCTGCGCTGCAATTGATCTTTGCCGAAGGGCTGGACTCGGTGTTTGCGCGCCACCGGCAACTGGCCGGAGCGGTACATGCCGCCGTGCAGGGCTGGAGCGAAGGCGACGCCTTGAGCTTCTTCTGCCAGGAGCCGACGCGGCGTTCGTTTTCGGTGACGGCCGTGGCGGTGCGCCAGGACGTCGACCCCGAAGCGCTGCGCAGCGTGGCGCGCGAGCGCTTCCAGGTGGCGCTGTCGGGCGGCCTGGGCCCGCTGGCCGGCCGCGTGTTCCGCATCGGCCACATGGGCGACATCAATGCCGCGATGGTGCTGGGTGCACTGGGCGGCGTGGAGGCCGCGCTGCGGGCGCAGGGCATTCCGATCGGGCAGGGTGGGGTGCAGCGGGCGGTGGAGTTTCTGGCGCGCGGGTGAATTGGTGGTGCCTGCCCCTTGGGTGCCAGCGTGAAGGCTGCGTCAGTCTTGATTTGGTCTAGGGTCTGGACAACAAGACCGAAAGAATGCTCTTGGCAACCTGGGTGGCTCTGCGTGGATCTTGACGAATATCGGTGACGATTTCGGGGATGGCGATCGTCCCGCTCAAGCCAGCCCATTCGGCAACCTGTTCTCGGGTGGCACTGACGTAGGCCATCTCCCAGTCGCTGAAAGACGCGGACGGGATTGCTCCTTCCTTCAACACGGTGACTGTTTCGTGGCGAAAGTCTTTGGAAATCTTTCCCATCAGTTCTTGAACGGCTTCGAGTTCACCTTCAAGGATCTGCAGAAAGACGCCGTCGACGTAGACCAGCGCACCCGTAATGCCCCTCTCGGCGTTGCTGTTGCGTGCGTGCTCAAGGAGTTCCTCGAGTTCGTCCATTTGCATTGGCGTCGCGGACTTCGAGGAATAGATGGTTTGATAGGGCATTTTGAGATCCTGGCAATTCATGTTGGGTGGTCGGGATCCGGTTGGCAGGCACCGTTGGGGTGCGAACGCTGGCGAACGCTGGCTCCTGTTGCCACGCGGATGTATGTGACAGGAGACCCTGCGCCAGTGCCGTCACCCCCGAGGCGCGTGCCCATGGCCCCCATCGACATAGAAGGTCTGCCCGGTGATCCACGCCGCCTGCTCGCTGCACAGGAACACCACCATGTTCGCAATGTCCTCGCCGGTGCCGGCGCGCTGCAGCGGAATGTTGGCGCGCACGATGCGGTCCCACACCTCGCCGCGCGGCAGGTCGTCCATGCGGCTGGTGTCGATCATGCCCGGCGCCACCGCATTGACGCGGATGCCCTTCGGCCCCAGCTCGCCGGCCAGCACCGTGCTCAGCGCATCGATCGCGGCCTTCGACGTGGCATAGGCGGCGGTGTTGGGCATGCGGTTGCGCCCGGCGATGGAGCTGATGTTCAGGATCACACCACCCTGGCCCAGGGCCACCATGTGCCGCGCAAAGCAGCGTGACATGTAGAAGGTGCCGTCCAGGTTGGTGCCCAGCACGCGCTGCCATTCGCTCAGCGGCAGTTGGGTGGCAGGCACGCGGTCGCTGCCGCGGGTGGAACCGGCGTTGTTGATGACGAAGTCCACACGGCTCCACTCGGCCATCACGCGCTCGGCCAATACCTCCACCGCTTGCGCATCGCGCACGTCCGACACCAGCGGCAGGGCGCGGCGCCCCAGCGCCCGCACCTCGTCAGCCACCGACTCGATGTCGCGCCAGCCGGCCGCGCGTTCGTCTTCGGGGTAGGCGCTGACCGGCTTGCCCGAGCCGGTGAGCACCACGTCACAGCCCGCGCGGGCCAGCGCCAGCGCGATGGGCCGGCCGATGCTGCGCATGCGCCCGGCGCCGGTGACCACCGCCACCTTGCCGTCGAAGCCGGTCAATGCGTAGCTCATGTCTGTCTCCTCTTGGATGGGTTGTCGTCGCTGCCGAGTTTCCACCAATGCGCCGCCAGCTGCTCCAGGCGCTGCGCGCCGGGCAGCGGCAGGCGCTGCAGGTACCACGGCAGCTTGCTGTAGCGGTGCAGCAGCGCCATGGCCATCAGCCGGTTCTGCAGCGTGTTGTCCAGCGCCGCCTCGGCGTAGCCATAGGCCCGCAGGATGCAGCGCAACGCGTGGGCATCGCCGCCGCTGACGAACAGGCCGATCGAGGCGAACTCGTATTCCCGCGCACCGCGCATCGCCGGCTCGAAGTCGAACAGCCCGCTCAGGCGCCAGCCCGTGCCTGCAGGCGCCACCAACAGGTGCTCGCGCATGATCTCGGTGTGCAGCAGCACCTGCTCGGCATCGGCCGGGCCCGCCCAGCGCTGCAGGAAGGGTTCGATCTGCTCCAGCCACGCTTCCGCCAGGCCGTGTCGGCGCTGGCGCGCGACGGCCTGGTGGCGTTGCGCCGGGATGAACTCCGCCCAGTGCGGCGGCGGCAGGTCGGCCAAAGGCTGGCTGTCGAGCGCATGCATCGTGGCCACGGCTTCGCCAATGCATTGGCACAGGCCGTCGCGTTCGGTCGCGGCCAGTTGTGGCCACACATCCACCAGCCGGCGGCCACGCAGCTGCGTCATCAGCAGGTAGCTGCCGCCGTCCCACTCGCCGGTGGCCACGACCTGCGGCGTGGGCACAGGCAGCCGTCCGTCCACGAAGGCCAGCACCCGCGCCTCCACCTGCGCATGGGCCTGGTCCTGCGGCGGGTACAGCTTGAGCACGTGCATCGTGCCCAGCGCAAACACCGGCAGCGAGCCACTGTCGTAGCGCTGGGCCG
>JAGTRL010000279.1 GCA_018261815.1 Pseudomonadota bacterium | reverse complement strand
GGGCTTGATGCTCAACGACGGGCAGCCGCTGATGCGGATGCAGGAATGGTCGCCGGTGCAGGTGTCGCTGTCCACGCCGAAGCGCTCGCGCACATGGCGCCGGCCGGCGGCGATGGCCTTCTTCACCAGGGGCTTCTCGCGGCGCTGGCGGTTGAGCATGCATTCGCTCTGCGCGACGATGACCTTCGGGCCGGGCTGCTTGCTCGTCAGCGCGTCGCGGATGGCGGCGCGCATGCCGGCCACGTCGTAGGTGCGGCGAATCGTCTTCACCCATTCGACGCCGACGCCGCGCACCGCCTTCTCGATCGGATGCCAGGTGCTGCGCGTGCGGTTACCGGCGCGCGAGGACAGGATGTCCTGCCCGCCGGTGGCGGCCGTGTAGTTGTTGTCGACGATCAGCGTCAGGTTGTTGCTCTTGTTGAACACCGCATTGGCGATGCCGCTGGTCAGCCCGTTGTGCCAGAAGCCGCCGTCGCCCATGATGCTGATGGCGCGCTTGGACGACGGCGTGTTGAAGGCCGCCGCACCGGCCGCGCCCAGGCCGTAGCCCATCGTGGTGTTGCCGATGTGGAAGGGCGGCAGGATCGAGAACAGGTGGCAGCCGATGTCGGCGCTGACATGGTGCTCGCCCAGCTCGCGCTGCACCAGCTTCAATGCGGCAAACACCGGGCGTTCGGGGCAGCCGGTGCACAGCCCCGGCGGGCGGGCGTGCACGGTCATCGGCTTGAGCGGGATCACCTTCGGCGGTGCTGCGGGCAGCCAGCCTGGCAGGTTCTCGCCGACGAAGGCGCGCAGGCCCTTGTGCAGCACCTCGGGGCTGTATTCGCCGGCCATCGGCAGCGCGCCCTTGCCCACCAGCCGGGTCTGCAGGTCATGCTGGCGCAGCACGCTGGCGATGCCCTGTTCGATGAAGTTGGGTTGGCCTTCTTCCACCAGCAGCACGGCGCGCTTGCCGGTGCAGAAACGCGTGAGCTCGGCGTCGACCAGCGGGTAGGCGACGTTCATCACATACAGCGGCACGCGGCTGCGGCCATAGACATCGGCCAGGCCCAGGCGCTCCATCGCGCGCAGCAGCGAGTTGTACAGGCCGCCCTGCACGATGATGCCGACATCGGCAGCGTCTTCGGCGAAGAACTCGTTGAGGCCGCGCTCTTCGATGAACTTCTGCGCCGCCGGCCAGCGCTGCTCGATCTTCTCGTGCTCGTGCAGGAAGCTGGCCGGCGGCAGCACGATGCGGTCCACATCGCGCCGCGGTGCGGCCAGCGCCTCGTCGATGGAAAAGGCCGGGCGCCGGTTGTCCTTGGCAATGAAGCGGCCGTGCACATGGCAGGCGCGGATGCGCAGCTGCAGCATCACCGGCGTGTGCGTGGCCTCGGACAGCTCGAAGCCTTGCTCCACCGCCTGCACGATGCTGGGCATGTTCGGCCGCGGGTCGAGCAGCCACATCTGCGACTTCATCGCGAACGCGTGGCTGCGCTCCTGCATGATGCTGGAGCCGTCGCCGTAGTCCTCGCCGACGATGACCAGCGCACCGCCGGTGACGCCGCCCGAGGCCAGGTTGGCCAGCGCGTCCGACGCCACGTTGGTGCCCACCGTGGACTTGAAGGTCACCGCGCCGCGCAGCGGGTAGTTGACGCTGGCGGCCAGCGTGGCCGCGGCGGTGGCCTCGCTGGCGCTGGACTCGAAGCGCACGCCCATCTCGGCCAGGATGTCCTGCGCATCGGCCAGCACGTCCATCAGGTGCGAGATCGGTGAGCCCTGGTAACCGGCGACGTAGGCCACGCCCGACTGCAGCAGCGCCTTGGTGACGGCCAGGATGCCTTCGCCGGCGAATTCCTGCCCTGCGCCGAGGCGCAGTTTCTTCACTTCCTCGGCAAATGATCGTTCGGCCATCGATTCCCCGGATGTGCTTGTACCGCGCTGCACACGAGCCTATAGTTGACATCTGAACATATGCAAATGCATTTGTAAAGCCCACGATTCCAGGGCGGGCAGCCAGAAGGGTGGCACATGGGCAAGGACGCGCCGGGCACTTTCATCGACGGTTACCTGGCCTATCTGCTGGCGCGCGCCAGCCACCTGATCTCCGCCGAGTTCCATGTGGTCGTCCGGCGCGCGCGGCTGCCGGTGCAGCAGTGGCGCGTGCTGGCCACGTTGGCCGACGGCCAGGGCCTAAGCATCGGCGAGGTGGCCGAGATCGTGCTGATCCCGCAATCGACGCTGACGCGCGTGGCCGAGCGCATGGTGCGCGCCGGGCTGCTGCTGCGTGCCGCCGACGAGGCCGACCGCCGCATCACGCGCGTGCGCCTCAGTGCCAAGGGCCTGAAGCTGGCCGGGCCGCTGGTGGAGCAGGCCCGAGCCCACGAGGCCGCGGTGGTGCAGGCGCTCGGCGCTGCCGACGCCCGCACGCTCAAGCGCATCCTGGGCCGGCTGATCGAGCAGCACGCGCGGCCGCGGCTGGATTCTCGATAGCTCAGCCCACCTGGTGCAGCGGCTCGATCAGGGCCTCGCCTTCGCTGCTGCTGCGGTTGACGCTGCGCGACACCGGCCAGGCCTGCAGACGCGCCGGGTCGGTGGGTACCAGCAGCGGTGCCAGCGCGGCCACATCCTGCTGCTCGCGGTTGAGCCAGGCGTCCCATTGCTCGCGCGGCACGATCAGCGGCATGCGGTCGTGGATCGGCACCATCAGTGCGTTGGCTGCGGTGGTGATGATGCAGCAGGTCAGCAGCCAGTCGGCATCGACCGCCGCACCGGCGGGGCGCCAGGCCTCGAAAAGACCGGCAAAGGCGAACAGCGGCTCGCGGCCGTCGGCATTGCTCGGGCTGATGTACCAGGGTTGCTTGCCACTGGGCGTGGCCTGCCATTCATAGAAGCCGCTGGCCGGCAGCAGGCAGCGGCGGCGCCGGAGGGCCTGGCGGAACGAGGGCTTGCCGGCCAGGCCTTCGAGCCGCGCATTGTTCAGCTTGGCGGCCAGCTTCTCGTCGCTGGCCCAGTGAGGCAGCAGGCCCCAGCGCATCAGGGCGGCGATCCGGTCGCCCTCCTTGGTGTCGTGCACCACCGGCACCATTGACATCGGCGCGACGTTCCAGCGCTTCGGGAAGGGCGTGACCCGCACCACGCTGAAGCCGGAGATCAGCGTGTTCGGGTCGTAGGCCACCACGTAGCGTCCGCACATGGCTGCATGTTGACACGGCGGCGGGATCCCCCGAAGGAGGGACCCCGAAAGCGCGCCCCCGTCGACCCGCCGTCCGGGCGATGGAAGCGCAAGCCGCCTGGCGAGAGGATGGCGCCATGCCAACCCGACGTGAGGAGCGCAACATGAACCTCAGCCAAGTCCTTCTGTGGTGGCGCGCCGCCCCGGCGCGCAGAGCGCCCCGGCCGGCCACGCCCGACTGGGTCAACGCCGGCAGCGAGCCGAACCCCGAGCAGCTCGACGACGTGCTCATGGGCTGCGGCTGGTTCGATTCGAGCCACGAACTGAACACCGGCTTGCAGGTGACCGAGCACCTGACGCCGGAGCGCGTGGTCAACGAGGTGCCGCTGGGCTGGTGGCTCGACTGGCAGGCGCATGGCCCGTCAGAGGCTGGAGCCCAGGGTCGACACAGCGGCTAAGCTCGCGCCCAAGCGGCGGGGTGCGCCGCAACGGGAGCAGCAGCATGAAGGCCATCTGGAACGGCGTGGTCGTGGCCGAGAGCGACGACACGGTGGTGGTGGAAGGAAACCACTATTTCCCCGAAAGCAGCCTGAAGCGCGAGTACACCAGCTTCAGCAACCACCGCAGCCATTGCCACTGGAAGGGTGAGGCGCACTACTACAGCCTGTTCGTCAACGGCGAGATGAACCCGGATGCCGTCTGGTACTACCCCGCGCCGAGCGAGGCTGCGGCGCAGATCAAGGGCCGGGTGGCCTTCTGGAAGGGCGTGAAGGTCGAGTGAGGCCTGGCGTCAGGCCAGTCGCCCGGCGCGAAAGTCCTCCACCGCCTGGAAGATTTCTTCGTTGCTGTTCATCACGAAGGGCCCGTACTGCGCGATCGGCTCGTTCAGCGGCTGCCCGGCGATCAGGATGGCGCGGGCGCCTTCCGCGCCGCCTTGCAGGCGCACGCCATCGCTGCCCGGCGTGTTGGCGAGGATCGCCATGCGCTGGCGCGGCACCGCCTGTCCGGCCACCACGATTTCGCCCCGATAGACGTAGACGAAGGCGTTGTGCGCGGCCGGCAGCGGCTGCTCGAACACGGTGCCAGCGGGCAGCGTCAGGTCCAGGTACAACGGCTGGGTCGCTTCGCGCTGCATGGCACCGTCTGTACCGTGGCTGGCACCGGCGATGACGCGCACCGCGACGCCCTCGGGCGTCTTGACCTCCGGAATTTCGCTGGCCGGGATGTCGCGGTACCAGGGTGGACACATCTTGTCCCGGGCCGGCAGGTTGAGCCACAGCTGGAAGCCTTCCATGCGGCCGGCTTCCTGTTCGGGCATTTCGCTGTGGATGACGCCGCGGCCGGCCGTCATCCACTGCACGCCGCCGCCGGACAGCAGGCCTTGATTGCCGGCCGAATCGCGGTGGCGCATGCGGCCGTCGAGCATGTAGGTCACAGTCTCGAAGCCGCGGTGCGGATGGTCGGGAAAGCCGCCGATGTAGTCGCCCGGGTTGTCGGTGCCGAAGGCGTCGAGCATCAGGAACGGGTCGAGCCGGCGTTGCAGATCCTGCGTCAGCACGCGGGTGAGCTTGACGCCGTCGCCGTCGCTGGTGGCCTGGCCGATGATCAGGCGCTCGATGGCGCGCGGCCGCGCCAGGGTGGGGGTGGCAGTGGAGATGTTCATGCCTGCATGCTGACATGGCGGCGTGCCTGCTGCATCCAGCCACGCTGAACGCCACGTTGCACCCGGCTGAACTGCGGCTACGCTTGCCTGCATGGCCATCGAACTTTCCAGCGCCCACCGCCGCCGCCTGCGCCAGATCTGGCGCTCGGCCGGCTGGCCCTGCCAGGACATGCTGGAGGTGGAACTGCTGGACCACGGGCTGTTGCAGCGGCTGCGTGACGGCGATGGCCGCGAGACGCTGCGCGTCACCGACGCCGGCATCGCGCTGCTGGCACAGACGCTGCGCGGCAACCGTGCCGCACGCGACGCGCACGAGGCGCTGGTCGGCCGCGTTGCGCTACAGATGCAGCGTGCCGGGCGCATCGTCTGGCGCGGCCTGAGTCTGCGGGCACGCGTCGGCGAGGGCGAGGGCGCGGGCTGGGCGATGGCCATGCCCGACGTCTACTCGATCCGCCACACCACGGTGGAGGCCTACCTTGAGCCGGTGGTGCACGAGATCAAGGTGACGCGCGCCAACCTGCTGTCGGACCTGCGCCACGAGGCCAAGCGTGC
>JAGTRL010000278.1 GCA_018261815.1 Pseudomonadota bacterium | reverse complement strand
GGCGAGCGCCATGCCATGCGTCGGCGCATCCAGATCGTCTTCCAGAACCCCTATGCGTCGCTGAACCCGCGCTTCACCATTGGGCAGACGCTGGTCGAGCCGATGGCCATCCATGGCATCGGCGCCAGCCTGGCCGAGCGCGAGCAGCGTGCCCGCGAACTGCTGCGCAAGGTGGGGCTGCAGGCCAGCGCCTTCGCCCGCTATCCGCACGAGTTTTCCGGCGGCCAGCGCCAGCGCGTGGCCATCGCCCGTTGCCTGACGCTGCAGCCCGAGGTGCTGGTGCTGGACGAGGCGGTGTCGGCGCTGGACGTGAGCGTGCAGGCGCAGGTGCTGAACCTGCTGCGCGACCTGCAGGACGAACTCGGCCTGGCCTATGTGTTCATCAGCCACGACCTGGGCGTGGTGCGCTTCATCAGCGACGAGGTGCTGGTGATGAAGGACGGCCTGGTCGTCGAGCAGGCCAGCGCCGAGCAGATCCTGGCCGCGCCGAAGCAGGACTACACGCGCAAGCTGCTGGCTGCCGTGCCGCGCGGCTGGCGGGCGCCGGTCACGCCCTGATACGTCTGGCGCAGCCAGGGATGGGCACTTCCCGACCGGTTGCGTCAGGGTTGTAACGGGATGGACACGCGAGGGACGTTTTTTGCCAGGCCAGGCGGCCGCGCGGCGTGAACAAGCGCACGGGCCGAGGCCGCCTCCGCCCTTGCGGCCACGTGGCATGGAACCTGCCCTGTGCAGCAGGCGGCATTCCTGCCGATAAGCCAGACAACACGCTGCGAGGTTCCGGACATGACAGTTTCGTCGTTGGTATCAGCTTCTGCCTCGCGCCGGCTGCGCGCCGCCTCGCCAGGAATGCACGGGGGCGCATCGTCGTTGCTTCGCCTGGCCCGCGGCAGCGAGGTGCGGCTGCCGTCAGGCGCGGCGCTGTCCGGCTGGGCCGAGCGCGCCGCGGGCATGCTGGACCTGACGCCGATGATGGTCGGCCCACTGTCGCAGCCCGTGCGGGCAGCATCGCCGTCGCCCGAGCTGCGGCGGTCAGCCCCGGATCGCGGGGTGCAGGCATGATCCTCACGCCCACCCCGCTGCAACGCCCGGCGCTCGCTGGCACCGTGGTTCGGCCGCTGCTGCGCAGCGGCGTGCTGGCTCAGGCGCGGGCCGTCATGCCCGCCCGGCCGGTGTTACAGACGCCGCCACGCGTGCCGCAGCAACTCTGCCTGGACCTGCAGCCGCGCCTGCGCTGAGCCCCAGTCGCTGAAGTCAGGGCCGGCCCTGACGAGACAGGCGGCTCAACCGTTGGACCAGAGCACCTTCTTGCGCTGGCCGACCCAGCGCTCATAGTTGACGGCGAACACGTCCTCGATCTTGTTGCGCTTGACCTTCATGGTCGGCGTCAGGATGTCGTTTTCCACCGTCCAGGCCTCGGCAGTGATGACCACGCAATCCATCTGCTCGTGCGGGTCGAGCAACGCGTTGACACGCTTCAGGTGCTCGGCCAGCGAGGTTTCCAGTGCCGAGCGGCCAGCGCTGTCCCTGGCCTTGGCGGCCGCCTCCGGATTGAGCATCAGCAGGCCGAGGGGCTGGCCCAGGTTGGCGCCAGTGACGCAGCACGCCTCGATGGCCGGGTGGGTCGAAAGCTTGTCCTCGATCGGCGCCGGCGCGACATACTTGCCCTTGCCGGTCTTGAACAGGTCCTTGACGCGGCCGGTGATCTTCAGGTTGCCCTCGGCGTCGATCGTGCCCTTGTCGCCGGTCTTCAGCCAGCCGTCGTCAGTGAAGGCCGCCTTGGTGACATCGGGCTGCTTGTAGTAGCCGAGCATCAGGCATTCGCCCTTGACCTGGATCTCGCCCGTGTCCTTGTCGGTGCGGCACTGCACGCCGTCGTAGGTGGTGCCCACCGTGCCGGGCCGCGGCTTGCCGAGCACCGTGGAATGCGACAGGCCGCAGTTTTCGGTCATGCCGTAGACCTCGACGATGTCCAGCCCGAGGCTGCGGTACCAGTTGAGCAGCGAAGTGGGCATCGGTGCGGCACCGCCGGCGGCCCAGTACACCTGGTCCAGGCCCAGGCCGGTGAGGATCTTCTTCTTGACGATGCCGCGCAGGATCGGGATCTTCAGCAGCTTTTCCATCTTCTCGGCCGGCATCTTGGCCTGCACGCCCTGCTGGAACTTGACCCACAGCCGCGGCACCGAGAAGAACACCGTCGGCCGCGCGCGCTGGATGTCGGAGACGAAGGTCTCCAGGCTGTCGGCAAAGAACACGTGCATGCCAGTGGCCAACAGGCCGTGCTCGACCAGCATGCGCTCGGCCACGTGGGCCAGCGGCAGGTAGCTGAGCATGCGGCCGGTGGAATCGAGCTTGACGCGCTTCAGGCCGGAGGTGATCGACCAGGCGAAGGTGCCGAAGCTGTGCATCACGCCTTTGGGCTGGCCGGTGGTGCCGGAGGTGTAGATCAGCGTGCACAGCTCGTCGGCCGGGCGCACCGGGCTTTCGGTCATCGGCTGGGTGCGTCCAATGATTTCGTCCCAGGTGGGCGCGCCGTCGACCTTGGGAGCCAGTGGAAGCGTGATCATCGGCAGGCCGGCGGGCACGCCGGGCTTCATCTCCTCCCAGACG
The DNA here is from genome assembly GCA_018261815.1 of Pseudomonadota bacterium. Classification (GTDB taxonomy): domain Bacteria; phylum Pseudomonadota; class Gammaproteobacteria; order Burkholderiales; family Burkholderiaceae_C; genus Rubrivivax. The sequence continues at coordinate 2,770 of JAGTRL010000278.1, read as the reverse complement.
TCGAGCTTGCCGACGAACAGCAGTTTCGATTCGCTGTGCTCGAGGATCTGGCGCACGGTGTTCGCGGCCAGCGTCGGGTACAGCGGCACCGACACGTGGCCGGCCATCCAGATGGCCCAGTCGGCCATCATCCAGTGCGCCGTGTTCTTGGCCAGCAGCGCGATGCGCGTGCCCGGTTCGTAGTTCTGGCTCTTCAGGTAGGCGGCCATGCGCCGCACTTCCTCCAACGCCTGCTTCCAGGTGTATTCCTTGACCACGCCGCCACCCATCGGCTGCGTGAAGACCAGCTTGTCAGGGCTGGTCATCTCCCAGTGGTAGAGGCGTTGCAGGGCGAGGGTTTCTGGCAAAGCGGACGAGGCCATGGGCATTTCCTATCGATTCTTGGCGGGGGTCAAATGGGGAACGGCGAGCCTAGCCAAACTCCTGGCCGGCGTACAGCAGGACTACCCGTAAGGCGGCGCGGCCACGCCGCGCGCCGGGTTCAGCGCGCGCGCGCTGCGGCGTCCTGCAGTTGCTCGAGCACGCGGCGCGCCGAGCGCAACGCCAGCGTCACGTCGATCTCGGCCTGCGGAGCAATGCGTGTCACGACTTCGTCCAGCGTGTCCGGCTCGGCCATCATGGCGCGGGCGATCACCGACAGCGCCGTGATGGCGCGGCGCGCCTGCGGCTCGGGCAGATCGCCACCCGCCTGGGCCTGCACATGGTGGCGCACGCTGGCCACCGCGGCGGCGCCCAGACCCCAGCTTTCGCACAGCGCGGCGCCCAGCGCATCGTGGCTGACGCCGAAACCGGCCACCTCCAGCGAAACCAGTTCGATGTCGCCGCGCGCGGCGCGCAGCATCGACGGGTAGTGGTCCGGCGCATGCCGGAACAGCACCGCCTTGCCACATTCCTCGAACAGCCCGGCCGAATGCGCCGCCCACGCGTCCTGGCCCATCGCCGACGCCAGCCGGCCCATGATCACGCCGCGCTGCGCGGCGCGCTTCCAGATCGGCTCCAGGTCGGCCGAAGGCGGAAAGGCCGCGCGCAGCCCCATCTCGAAGGTGATGGCGGCCACCTCGCGCATGCCCAGGTAGGTGATGGCCTGCTGCACGCTCTGCACGCGCCCCTTGAGACCGTAGAGCGAGGAGTTCACCGCCTTCATCACGGCGGCGGCCAGCGCCATGTCGCCTTCGATCAGGCGCGAGGCGGCCTGCAGGTTCATGTCCTCGTCGGCCATCAGCAGCGACAGTTGCACCAGCGACTCGGGCCGTGCCGGGATGTCGATTTGCAGCGTGCGCAGTTCGGGGTCGACGGGCATGATTGGCGCTCGGCTCGAGGATGACGCGGGCAATGTTAAGGCCTGCCCGACGGCTCCATGCCCGCAACGCACCTTCGGCCCGCAAACGGAAAAAGGGCGTTGCAGCGACGCACGCCCTTTTGGTTCTTTTCAACTTGCCGCGTTCCGAGCTTGGCGCGATCACGCGCTGAACACTTGCTGCGGCACTTGTCTCCTCGCTCCCGAGGTCCGCCGCCGAGCCCTCGTGGGGCAGCCGGCGCCAGGTGCGCGGACTCTATGCAGCCCGCTGCAGCGCGTCAACCGTGTTTTCCCACCTCAGCGCAGCTTGGCACTTGAAAGCACCGGAAACAGCTCGACCAGCCCATCCGCCATGATCTCCACCGCCAACGCGGCCAGGATCAGCCCCATCAGCCGCGTCATGATGTTGATGCCGGTGTGCCCCAGCAGCCGGCTGATGCGCCCCGATGCGGCAAAGGCCAGCAGCACGGCCAGGGCAACCACCACACCGTAGCCGACCAGCGCCGCCACCTCCCACCAGTGGCGGGTGCGCTGGGCATAGATCACCATGGTCGAGATGGTTGCCGGGCCGGTGAGCAGCGGGATGGTCAGCGGCACCACCGCGATGCTCGCGCCTGCGTCCAGCTTCGCATCCCCCTCGCTGACGTCGTTGGGCTTGGATTCGGCTGGCTGGGCATTGAGCATCTGCAGCGAACTCAGCAGCAGCAGCATGCCGCCGCCGACCTGGAAGGAGGCGATCGAGATGCCGAAGAAGCCGATGATCCTCTGGCCCGCCAACGCGCTGATGGCGATCACCACGAAGGCGCTGAAGGCGCTGACCTGCATGGTGCGCCGGCGTTGCGCAGGGTTCAGGTTCTGCGTGAAGTGGATGAAGAAGGGCACCACGCCGATCGGGTTGACGATCGCCAGCAGCGCGATCAGCGGCTTCAGCAGGTCCATGCCCGATGCTACGTCGGCGAGAAAGCCGCCAGAAACGGCCCGCTACGGGTTAGCCTGTAGACGACAAAACAACACTATCGCTTCCACTCCTTTGCACCCCCTTGCGGGATGCCCGGATAATCATTACGCGTATGTCGGATGCAGCGCCTTCGCCTGAATGGTTCTCGCTGGGTTGAAGCTCCACATGATTTTTTGTTCTTGATTGAGGGCTTCCCCGTGGGAAACAAACTTTACGTCGGCAATCTTGCCTATTCCGTGCGTGATGAATCGCTGCACCAAGCGTTCTCGCAGTTCGGCACTGTCACGTCCGCCAAGGTCATGATGGACCGCGACACAGGCCGCTCCAAGGGCTTCGGCTTCGTGGAGATGGGCTCGGACGCCGAAGCGCAGTCCGCGATCAACGGCATGAATGGCCAGGCGCTCGAAGGCCGTGCCATCGTCGTCAACGAGGCCCGTCCACGTGAAGAGCGTCCGGGTGGTTTCGGTGGCGGTGGTGGCGGCAGCCGCGGTGGCTACGGCGGTGGCGGTGGCGGT
>JAGTRL010000277.1 GCA_018261815.1 Pseudomonadota bacterium | reverse complement strand
GGGCGAGCGCTACATCCCCAACTACATCGAGAACCGCCTGAAGTTCAGCCCCTGGATCAAGGACGTGGCGGTGCTGGGCAAGGGCCGCGAGCGGCTGTCGGCCATCGTCTGCATCGACAAGGACCCGGTGGGCCACTGGGCCGAGCTGCACGGCATCTCGTACATGTCCTATGCCGACCTGTCGCAGAAGCCCGAGGTCATCGAGCTCGTCAAGGCCGCGGTGCAGCGCGTCAACGCCACGCTTCCAGACGGCCTGAAGCTGCGCCACTTCGTCAGCCTGCACAAGGAATTCGATGCCGACGACGGCGAGATCACGCGCACGCGCAAGCTGCGCCGCAACGTGGTGGAAGAGCGCTACGCGCCGATCATCGAGGCCATCTACGACGGGCAGGCCCAAGTGACGATGAAGGCGCAGATCGTCTACGAGACCGGCGAGGTCGGTGTCACCGAGCGCGAGCTCCAGATCGTGGGGGTATGAGCCGATGGACCTGATGTACCTGCTGGAGCTCGGCATCAACGGTGCGATGTCGGGGCTGATGTATTCGCTGGTGGCGATGGGCATCGTGCTCATCTACAAGTCGTCGTCGGTACCCAACCTGGCGCAGGGCGCGCTCACCATGGTCGGCGCCTACGTGGTGCTGGCCTTCGCCAACGGCGCCGGGCTGCCGATGTGGGCCGCCATCCCACTGGCGATGCTGACGATGATGGGCATGGGCATGGGCATCGAGCGCGTGGCACTGCGCCGCCTGGCCGGGCGGCCGATCGTCATGATCCTGATGATGACGCTGGGGCTGGACATCTTCCTGCGTGCCGTCACGCTGGTCATCGGCGGCGGCACCGCGCGCCCTCTGGACATCGGCATCAGCAACGACCCGCTGTTCCTGGGCCCGCTGCTGCTGAACCGCGCCTACGCGGTCGGCGCCGTGGTGGCGCTGGGGCTGTTCACGGTGTTCGTGTTCTTCTTCCGCACGCGCCGCGGCGTGGTGCTGCGCGCTATCGCCGACGACTACATGGCCTCGTGGTCGGTGGGCATCTCGGTCGAGCGCGGCGTGGCGCTGTCGTGGGCGCTGTCCTCGCTGGTGGCCACCACCGCCGGTGTGCTGTGGGGCAGCATCCAGGGCGTCGACCAGTCGCTGTCGCTGCTGCTGCTGAAGGGCATCACGGTGGCGGTGCTGGGCGGCATGGACAGCCTGGGCGGCGCCATCCTGGCCGGCATCGCGCTGGGCGTGATCGAGGCCGTGGCCGCCGGCATCCTGGACCCGATGCTCGGCGGTGGCACGCGCGAGCTGGTGGTGGCGCTGGTGCTGATCCTGACGATCATGATCCGTCCGCACGGCCTGTTCGGCCGTCACCATATAGAAAGGTTGTAGCGATGTTCTTCCGCCGTGCGGGCATCCGCCACACCGACTATGCCGCCGACCGCGGGCTGTTCCCGATCCCGGCCGACCGCTGGGCCATCGGGGCGCTGCTGCTGCTGGGGCTGCTGGCGCCGCTGGTGTTCAGCTCGCTCACCATTTCGAGTTACCTGACGCCGTGGCTGGTGTGGGTGTCCGCGGCGTTGGGGCTGAACCTGATCCTGGGCTGGGCCGGGCAGTTCCACTTCGGTTATGCGGCGGTGATGGGCATTGGCGCCTACACCACCGTGCACGCCTACAAGGCGGGGGTGCCGTGGGAGATCGCGGTGGTGCTGGGTGGGCTGATGGCCACCGTCATCGGCGTGGGCTTCGCCTTTGCCGCGCTGCGCGTCAAGGGCCTGTACCTGGCGCTGTCCACACTGGCGCTGCAGTTCGTGATGGACTGGGTGATCTCGCACGTGCCGGCCATCAGCGGCGGCGTCAGTGCCACGCTGCAGGCACCGGCCATGGCGCTGCTGGGCCAGACCATCGAGTCCGACTCGGGCCTGTACTACGTGGCGCTGGGCTGGGCGCTGCTGGTCACGCTGTTCATGCTGAACCTGCGCCGCACCGCGCTGGGCCGCGCACTGGTGGCCGTGCGCGAGAAGGACTATGCGGCCGCGGTCATCGGCGTGCAGGCCTTCCGCTACAAGCTGGTGGCCTTTGCCACATCCTCCTTCATCGGTGGCGTCAGCGGCGCGATGCTGATCTTCTGCTTCTATCACGCCGTGACGCCGGAGCAGTTTGCCGTCAACGTGTCGATCGAGCTGCTGGCCATGGTCATCGTCGGCGGGCTGGCCAGCACCATCGGCAGCTGGTTCGGCGCGGCCTTCATCCTGCTGCTGCCGGGGCAGATCCACACGCTGATCGCCTGGGGCGCCAAGCTGCTGGGCGTGGACATCGGCATCGAGACGCTGTCGCACCTGCCCTATGCGGTGTATGGCGCGCTGATCATCATCTTCCTGCTGGTGGAACCGATGGGGCTGGGCAAGCTCTACGGCAACGTGCGCACCTACCTGATGGTCTGGCCTTTCGGCTACGCAAGGAAGTGACATGAGCGCCGACGCCGACGCCATCCTGACGCTGAACAACATCGAGGTCATCTACGACCGCGTGGCGCTGGCCATCAAGGGCGCATCGATCGCGGTGCCGCAAGGTGGCATGGTGGCGCTGCTGGGCGCCAACGGTGCGGGCAAGAGCACGCTGCTCAAGGCGGTGAGCGGGCTGCTGAAGGCCGAGCGCGGCGAAGTCACGCGCGGCGAGCTGCACTTTCTGGGCGAGAACATCGACGCGCTGCCACCGCAGACACGCGTGAAGCGCGGCATCGTGCAGGTGCTGGAAGGCCGGCGCGTGTTCGAGCACCTGACACCGGATGAGAACCTGCTGGCCGCGTCGGCCGTGCGCGGCACCGGCAGCGCCGAGGTGCAGCGCGACCGCGACCGCGTCTACGGCTACTTTCCGCGGCTGTTCGAGCGCCGCACCGCGCAGGCCGGGTATCTTTCGGGCGGCGAGCAGCAGATGCTGGCCATCGGCCGCGCGCTGATGACGCGGCCCAAGCTGCTGATGCTGGACGAACCCAGCCTGGGGTTGGCGCCCTTTCTGGTGGCCGAGATCTTCGATATCGTGCGCCGCATCAACAAGGAACAAGGCCTGTCGGTGCTGCTGGTGGAGCAGAACGCGATTGCCGCACTGGAAGTGGTGTCGCACGGCTACCTGATCGACGGCGGGCGCATCGTCATGCACGACAGCGCCGAAGCGATGAAGAAGAACCCCGACATCCAGGAGTTCTACCTGGGCGGCCACGAAGGCCGCGATTTCAACGAGATCAAACATTACCGCCGCCGCAAGCGGTGGTTGTCCTAGCCCATCGACCCCACCGCAGGAGACAGACGATGAAGTTCAGAACCCTCACCACACTGGCCGCATTGGCCCTGGCCGCAGGCGTGGCCCAGGCCCAGGTCAAGTTCGGCCTGTGCTACGACTTCAGCAAGGCCTACACCTTTGTCACACCGCAGGTCGTGCAGGGGGTCAAGGACTACGCCGACCTGCTGAACGCCCAGGGCGGCCTGGAAGGCCAGAAGATCGAGATCGTGGCGCAGGACCACGGCAACGAGCCACAGCGCGGCATCGAGTGCTACGAGAAGCTCAAGCGCGAAGGCGTGATGATCTTCGACTTCCTGTCCACGCCGGTGTCACGCGCGGTGCTGCCGCGCGCGATGTCCGACGGCAACGTCATGCTGCAGAGCTTTGCCGGCCGCGGCGACGCGGTGGATGGCGACGTGTTCAAGTGGATCTTCCCGATCGGCCCCACCTACTGGAGCCAGGTGGCCAACAACGTGGCCTTCATCAAGAGCCAGAACAAGGGTTCGCTGAAGGGCCTGAAGATCGGCTTCCTGTACCCCGACTACGCCTTCGGCCAGGAACCGATCCCGGTGCTGAAGACGCTGGCCGCGAAGGAAGGCTTCGAGCTGGTGCTGTTCCCCAACCCGCTGCCCGGCCGTGACCAGGCGGCGGTGTGGACGCAGATCCGCCGCGCCAACCCCGACTGGGTGATCAGCTGGAACCTGAGCGCGATGCACGTGGTGGCCGCCAAGGAAGCCAAGCGCAACGGCTACCCGATGGACAAGATGATCGTCGTCAACTGGTTCAACGAGGTCGACATCGCCAACATCGGCCCGGGCGAAGCCAAGGGCATCAAGCGCGGCACCAACGTGGTGGGCGGCAAGGACCACCCGATCATCAAGCAGATCGAGGCCGAGCTGTATGCCAAGGGCAAGGGCAACGGTGATGTCAAGAACATGAACGACATCTACTACAACACCGGCATCGCGATGTACGCACCGGCCTTTGAAGGTGTGCGCATGGCCATCAAGCAGGGCGGCATGCCGCTGACCCCGGCGAAGATCAAGGCCGGCCTGGAAAGCCTGAAGAACTACGACTCCAACGGCCTGATCGCGCCGGTGACCGTGACCGCCAAGGACCACGGCGGTGGCGGCAAGACGCGCATCGACATGTGGGACGGCACGAAGTGGGTGCCGCAGAGCGACTGGATCGCCGCCTACACCGACGAGGTGGACAAGGTGGTGAAGGAGCAGTCGGCTGAGTTTGCGAAGACGCAGAAGTAGTCGGTTGATGGGCCGGGGTGCCTGTGGCGCCCTGGCCCCTGCTGCGTTTGCACGCTGATCGCCGCAGCAGCGATGGGCTGGTGCGCGGCGTTGGCCGCTGAGGGGCGGAACGAACTACTTTTCAGCCAGAACCGAGCGCCGCAGGAATTGCTGCTTCAGACTGGCTGCAGTCGGTCATGACTCGCCGGCGAACGGCAGCGACCGCCGATACCTGACGTTGACCGCGTTCAGGGACGACTGTCCGCTGCGCTACCGAACCTGACCTTCACTGGCGCTCGGGTGGACAAGCGTGCACAGGTCGACGGCGAGGACCACGTACCAGGCTGCACTCGAGCGGTGGGCCATTCGTTGCCTGCCGCCGTGGACCTTGCTCAGGCGCGGGATGCGTTGCAATCCGGGCAGGCTGTCGCCAGAATGTCGTGACTCCCCAACGTTGTGAATCGCGTCCAGTGGACCCTCAGCCGATCGAAGCCTTCATCTCGTACACGCACAAGGACGAGACGCTGCGGCTGGCGCTGGACGATCATCTGGCGCTGCTGAAGAACCGCCGGCTGATCGACGCCTGGCACGATCGGCGCATCGAGCCCGGCGGTGACTGGGCACAGGCGATCAACGCGAACCTGTCGAGCGCTCGGTTGATTCTGTTGCTGGTGACGCCGGCCTTCTTCGCTTCCGACTACTGCCAAAGCGTCGAGCTGAAGTGCGCCCTCGACCGCCAGCGCGACGACGAGGCGTCGGTGATCCCGGTGATCATGAAGGAAGGCGACTATGTCGGCGCCCCCTTCAGTCATCTGAAAGAATTGCCGACCGACGGGCTGGCCAAGGGCCGTTCCGTTACCGGCAAGAAGTGGAAGAACCGCGATGAAGC
>JAGTRL010000276.1 GCA_018261815.1 Pseudomonadota bacterium | reverse complement strand
CGACGGCAACCTGGTGGTCGGCACGCCCGGCTACATGTCGCCCGAGGCCACGCAGGGCGGGCTGCCGACGGCGGCGATGGATGTGTTCTCGGTCGGCGTGATGCTGGTCGAATCGCTGTGCGGCCACAAGCTGGTCAGGCACCGCGACCCCCAGCGGGCGATGCAGCAGGTGGCGCAGGAGGACCTGCAGCTGCCCGACAGCCTGGCGGCCGAGGTCGACGATGCGTTGCGAACCACGTTGCGCCGCTCACTGCAACGCTCACCGCAGCGGCGCTGGCCCAGCGCCGGCGAGTTCCGCGATGCGCTGGCCGCCTGGCTGGCGCCGGCCGCCCAGGCCGACCCGGCCGATATCCCCGAGGCGAGCGGCAAGCCGGCCAGCGGCGCGCTCGACTTCCTGCTGCGGCGGATGCGTCACAACAGTGACTTCCCGGCGCTGTCCGAATCGGTGGCGCGCATCCAGCGCGTCGCCAACTCCGAGAGCGGCAATCTCGACAGCCTGTCCGCCGAGATCCTCAAGGACGTGGCCCTCACCGGCAAGCTGCTGCGCCTGGTGAACACCGTGCGCTTCAAGGGCGCCGGCGGCAGCATCGGCACGGTGTCGCGCGCCGTGGCCCTGGTGGGCTTCAACGGCATCCGCAACTTGGCGTTGAGCCTGGTGCTGCTGGAGCACATGCAGGACAAGGCCCATGCCAGCCAGCTGCAAGAGGAGTTTCTGCGCTCGCTGCTGGCCGGCATGCTGGCCAGCGAGCTGGGCACCATGGTGCGCGACAGCGAGCAGGCCTTCATCGGCGCGATGTTCCAGAACCTGGGCCGGCAGCTGACCGAGTTCTACTTCCCGCAGGAGGCGCGCCAGGTGCGCGGCGTCGTCGCCGCCGCCGCCCGCCCGCCGGCGCGGCCGGTGACGGAAGACGCCGCCGCGTTCAGCGTGCTCGGCCTGAGCTACGAGGCGCTGGGCCTGGGCGTGGCCAAGGTCTGGGGCCTGCCGCCGGCGCTGCAGGCCTGCATGCTCAAGCCCGTCGGCGAGGCGCCGGCGCGCGAACTGCACGACGCCGGCGAGCGCGTGCGCTGGCTGGCCCACGCCGCCAATCAGGTGGCTGACCTGCTGCTGCATTCGCAACCGCAGCAGGCAGCCGTGCGCATGGCCGCGCTGGCCAAGCGCCATGCGCGTGCGCTGGGAGTGGAACCGGCGCGCTTCGAGGCCGCCATCGAGATCGCACGCCAGCGGCTGACCGATCTGGCGCAGTCGATGAACCTGCAGGTGGGCCCGAGCTCGCCGGCCCGCCGCCTGTTGGCGCCGGGCGTCGATGCCACGTTGCCGGCCACGCTCGAGCCGCCGGACCTGCTGGACACGCACACCCTGCAGGCCACGCTGCAGATGGCCCGCCCCGCCGATGCGGCCCGCGCCGAAAACGCTGCGGCCGTGCTGGTGGCCGGCATCCAGGACATCACGAACACGATGGTCGAGGACTTCGAGCTCAACGACGTGCTGCGCATGGTGCTGGAGACCATGTTCCGCGCGCTCGGCTTCCGCCGCATCGTGTTCTGCCTGCGCGACGCGCGCAGCCAACACCTCACCGGCCGCTTCGGTCTGGGCGACGATGCCGCGGCGGTGGCGGCACGCTTCAAGATCGCGCTCGATCGCCAAAGTGACCTGTTCGTCGCGGTGTGCACCCAGGGTGCCGACATGCTGGTGGCCGATGCCACCCAGCCGCGCATCGCCGCCAGCCTGCCGGCCTGGTACCGCGAAGGCGTCAATGCGCCGGCCTTCCTGCTGCTGCCGATGCGGATGCAGGGCAAGCCACTGGCGTTGATCTATGCCGACATGGCGGCAAAGGGCAGCATTGTGCTCGGCGAAAAGGAGCTGGCCTTTCTGCGCACGCTGCGCAACCAGGCCTTGATGGCCTTCAAGCAGGCGGCCTGAGCGGCTTGTGCTACACCTGCGGCGCCGAAATCCGCAGCCCCGCCCATGACCGACCGCATCGACCTGCGCTCCGACACCGTCACCCAGCCCACGGCCGCCATGCGCGCCGCGATGGCCGCCGCCCCGGTGGGCGACGACCAGTATGGCGAGGACCCCAGCACCAACCGGCTGCAGGCGCGTTGTGCCGAGCTGCTGGGCAAGGAGGCAGCGTTGTGGCTGCCCACCGGCACCCTGGCCAACCAGGTGGCGCTGCGCACGTTGACACGGCCTGGCGACGAGGTGGTGGCCTGCCGCGAATCGCACGCCGCCTGGCATGAGCTGGGCGGCGCCGCGGCCAATGCCGGTGTGCAGATCCACGAGATCGGGCAGGGCGGCCGCTTCAGCGCCGACGAGCTGCGCGCTGCGGTCAAGCCGCGCAACTTCGCGATCTTCCCGACCACCACGCTGGTCGAGGTGGAGAACACCCACAACCGCGCCGGCGGCGTGGTGGTGCCGCAGCCCGAGGTGCTGCGCATCTGCGCGGTGGCGCGCGAAATGGGCCTGGCCACCTTCCTGGATGGCGCTCGGCTTTGGAATGCGAGCGTGGCCACTGGACTGCCGCTGCACGAACTGGCCGCGCCCTTCGAGCTGGTGGCGGTGGCCTTCAGCAAGGGCCTGGGTGCGCCCGGCGGTTCGCTGCTGGCCGGGCCGAAGGCGCTGATCGCGGCGGCCGACCGGCACCGCCGCCGCATGGGTGGGGCGATGCGCCAGAACGGCATCTTCGCGGCCGCGGCGCTGCACGCGTTGGACCACCACCTGGACCGCCTGGCCGAGGACCATGCCAACGCCCGGGTGCTGGCCGAGGCGCTGGCCGCCGCGGCGCCGGTGCAGCTGGACCTGGCCACGGTGCAGACCAACATCGTTGTCTTCCACCTGCCGGCCGCGCTGCCGCTGGATGCGCCCACGCTCAGCGAGCGGGCGCGCGAACGCGGCGTGCTGGTCAATGCCTTCGGAGCGCGCACCGTGCGCGCCGTGACCCATCTGGACGTGACGCGAGCGCAATGCGCGCGCGCCGCCGCGGTGCTGGTGGAACTGCTGGCGGCCTGATCAACCGGCCGGCGCCGACAGTGCGCGCGCCAGCGCCGCGTTGAAGGCGTCGGCGGCCTCGAACTGCACCCAATGGCCCGCGTCGGGCAACAGTTCCAGCGACTGGAAGCCTGGCGCGCTCGACAGCACCTGTCGGATCAGCGGCAGGCGGTGGCGATAGAGCACGTCCTGCGCGCCCCAGAGGCCGTGCACGGGGCAGTGCAGGCGCGGCAGGATCGGCACCAGCGCATCGGTGAGCATCAGGCGGCGCCTGCGCAGCCGGTCGCGCTCGACGTTGTGGGCATGCAGCGTCACTGCCAGCTCGGTGGCCGAGGCCTCGTTCGCCAGCATCAGCTGCAGCAGGTTGTGGCGGTGCGCGGCCTGGCTGGCGGCACCCACGGGCAGCAGGTCCCAGCGCTGCAGGTCCAGCGGCGGCAGCAGCTCGGCGCTCAAGCCCGGGCTGCCCACCAGCACCACCCGCGCCGCGCGCGCCGGCACGGCATCGGCCCACAGGCCGGCCACCAGGCCACCGAGGGAAAAACCCACCAGGTCCAGCGGCTGCGGGCCGATCAGCGCCGACAGGCCGCGTTCCAGCCACGCGGGCAGGGCGTCGGCATCGTGGCCGTCCGGCGGTGCGGCGGAGTCGCCGAAGCCCGGCAGGTCCGGCACCCACACCGCATGGCCGGCCTGCGCCAGCGCAGCGATGTTGCGCACCCAGTGGGTCCAGCTGCCCGAGCCGCCGTGCAGCAGCAGCACCGGATTGCCACCGTTTGGCCCCCAGCGTTGCCAGACCACCGCGCCGTCGCCGCAAGGCGTTTCGCAGCGCTCTGCAGCGCGGCGCAGCGCCTCGACCTCGTCCATGCTGTCCATGCGCCCAAGTCTAGGCCGCTACGATGGCGCCCTTTGCGCCGACGGACCTGCCATGCAAGCACTGCGCGTTCACGATTTCGCCGAGGGGCTGCGCCTGGACGAGCTGCCCGATGCCGCGCCGGGCCCGGGCGAGCTGAGGGTGCGGGTGCAGGCCTGCGGCGTGTCCTTCTTCGACATGCTGATCTCGCGCGGCGGCTACCAGTGGCGCCCACCGCTGCCCTTCACCGTCGGCAGCGAGTTCGCCGGCGTGGTCGATCTGGTGGGCGAGGGCGCCGAAGGCCGCTTTGCCGTCGGCGACCGGGTGTGGGGCTCCACCTCCATCGGCGCCTGGACGCAGCAGCTGTGCGTGCCGGCCGACACGCTGCAGGCCGTGGCGCCGCAGGCCTCGATCGACGAGGCCGCGGTGCTGGCCATGCCCTACGGCACCGCGCTGTATGCGCTGCGCGAGCGCGGTCAGCTGCGTGCCGGCGAGACCGTGCTGGTGCTCGGCGCCACCGGCAGCGTCGGCCATGCGGCGGTGCAGCTGGCCGCGGCCCTGGGCGCGCGCGTCATCGCCGCGGCCACTGGCGCGGCCAAGGGCGCGGCCGCACGCGAAGCCGGCGCGCACGAGGTGGTGGACCTGGCCGACGAGGGCTGGAAGGACCGCGTCAAGGCCCTGGCCGGCGCACGCGGCGTGGATGTGGTCTTCGACCCGGTGGGCGGCGCGGCCATGGACACCGCCTTCCGCACCCTGGGCTGGGGTGGCCGCCACTTGGTGGTGGGCTTTGCCAGCGGGCAGATCGGCAGCCTGCGTGGCAACCTCAGCATCGTCAAGGGCGCGTCGCTGGTCGGCGTGGACCTGCGCCAGTTCCGCGAAAAGGAACCGGCCGCGGCGACGCGGCTGCTGCAGGACGTGGCCGCGCTGCACCGTGACGGCCGCATCGCGCCGCGTATTGCCGCCCGGCTGCCCATGCAGCGCCATGCCGAGGCCTATGCGCTGGCGCAGGACCGCCGCACGCTGGGCCGGGTGCTGCTGCTGCCCAGCACTTAAAGTTGCGCATGGACGCCATCCCCTACGACGACATCCCCCTGGTCAAGGGCCTGCCTCTGGTGGGCAACCTGCCGAAGTTCCTGCGCGACCCGCTGGCCAACGCCCGCTCGCTGGAAGTGCACGGCAACGTGGTGCGCTCGCGCACCTTCTTCGAGACGGTGACGCTGCTGGGCCCCGAGGCCAACCAGTTCGTGCTGCACGACCGCGAGGGCAACTTCAGCAGCCGCGGCGGCTGGACCTACTGGATCGACGCGGTGTTTCCGGGCGCGATCATGGCCATGGACGACCCGGCCCACAAGCACCACCGCCGCATCATGCAAGGCGCCTTCAAGCGCTCGGCGATGGAGCGCTACGTGGCCGACATTGGGCCGGTGATCGCCGACGTGCTGGCGCGCTGGCCGGCGGGCACGATGAAGGTCTTCCCGCAGATCAAGGCGCTGACGCTGAACATCGCCGCGCGGGTGTTCATGGGCATGGCACTGGGCCGCGAGGCCGACCGCATGA
>JAGTRL010000009.1 GCA_018261815.1 Pseudomonadota bacterium | reverse complement strand
CTGCGCATGCGCTCGCGCGTCAACCGCGGCACGCCGCAGCAACCCGGGCTGGTGTTCGCGCTGCTGCCCGGCGGCGCCTGCCGCGGCGTGGTCTTCAGGCTGCGGCGCGAGAGCGCCGACGAGGAACTGCAGCGGCTGTGGGAGCGCGAGATGCCCACCGGCGTGTATGACCCGCGCTGGCTGCCGGCGCGCACGCCGCGGGGCGAGGTCAAGGCACTGGCCTTCACCCTCAGCCGGCGCAGCGAGGCCTTCATGGGCCGCCTGGGCGACGAGCAGATGCTGCACATCCTGCGCCACGCCAGCGGGCGCTATGGCAGTACGCTGCAGTACCTGGTGGCCACCGCCCATGCCTTGCGCGAGCGCGGCGTGCACGACCGCGAGGTGCAGCGCTTGATGGCGCTGGCCGCCGAGCATGGCCTGGTCTGAACAGGGACAATCCACCGCCATGCACATGCCTGCCCACCAGCTCACGATGACGGTGCTGATGACCCCGGACATGGCGAACTTCGCCGGCAACGTGCACGGCGGCACCGTGCTCAAGTTCCTCGACCAGGTGGCCTATGCCTGCGCCAGCCGCTATGCCGGCCGCTACGTGGTGACGCTCAGCGTCGACCAGGTGATGTTCCTGCAGCCGATCCACGTCGGCGAACTGGTCACCTTTCTCGCCGCGGTCAACCACACCGGCACCTCGTCGATGGAAGTGGGCATCAAGGTCGTCGCCGAGAACATCCGCAGCCAGGGCAAGCGCCATGTCAACAGCTGCTTCTTTACCATGGTGGCGGTGGACGACGAGCGCCGGCCGGTGGCCGTGCCAGCACTGCAGCCGGCGCCGGGCGACGAGACCCGGCGCTTTCAGGAGGCGGTGCTGCGCAAGCAGCTGCGCCAGGAACTGGCACAGCGCTTCAGGTCGATCAGCGGCAAGGCAGCAACAGCTCCCTGGCCTCAACCCTGAGCAGCCGCCTTGGCAAAGGCTGCGTCCAGCTGCTGCAGCCACTGCGTCTTGTGCGCCGCGTCGGCAAAGCTGGCCTCGAAGCTGTTGGCTGCCAGCTGCCAGGCATGGCGTGCATGCAGCGCGGGCAGCGCGTCGAAGGTCTGCACGAAGTTCTCGTTGATGTAGCCGCCAAAGTAGGCCGGGTCGTCGCTGTTGACGGTGGCGCACAGGCCGGCATCCAGCAGCGTGGCCAGGTTGTGCTCGGCCAGCGACTTGAACACGCACAGCTTGACGTTGGACAGCGGGCATACCGTCAGCGGCATGCGCAGTGCCGCCAGCCGCTGCACCAGGGCCGGGCTCTCGACGCAGCGCACGCCGTGGTCGATGCGCTCGACCTTCAGCACGTCGAGCGCGCTTTCGATGTAGGCCGGCGGGCCTTCTTCGCCGGCATGGGCCACGACATGCAGGCCCAGCTCGCGGCACTTGGCAAACACGCGCGCGAACTTCTCCGGCGGGTTGCCGCGTTCGCCGCTGTCCAGTCCGACGCCGATGAAATGATGGCGGTAGGGCAGAGCCTGCTGCAGCGTGCCGAAGGCCGATTCTTCGCTGAGGTGACGCAGGAAGCACAGGATCAGCTTCGCGCTGAGGCCGAACTCGGCATGCGCGCGCCGGCAGGCATGCTCGAGGCCGACGATCACCGCTTCGATGGGCACGCCGCGCGCGGTGTGGGTCTGTGGGTCGAAGAAGATTTCCGCATGCACCACGTTGTCGGCCGCGGCGCGCTCGAAGTAGGCCCAGGCCAGGTCGAAGAAGTCTTCTTCCTTGCGCAGCACCGCCGCGCCGGCGTAGTACAGGTCGAGGAAGCTCTGCAGGTCGGTGAAGGCATAGGCTGCGCGCAGCGTCTCGACGTCGGCATAGGGCAAGGCCACGCCGTTGCGCTGCGCCAGCGCGAAGATCAGCTCCGGCTCCAGCGAGCCTTCGATGTGGACATGCAGTTCGGCCTTGGGCATGGTGCGCAGGAGCGCGCTCAGGCTCTTTCGCGGGATACGGTCGAACTCGATAGCCATGGTCGGATCCTTTCGGAATGGAAAACGCCGCCGGGCCCGACGGGGGCGCGCGGCGGCGTGAGATCGAAGCGAAGCGGCGTTACTTGCCGGCCGGGATCTTGCCGTCCACGCCCTTGACGTAGAAGTCGACCTTGTCCTTCCAGGCCTGGTCGGGCATCGCGTCCGCAGGCAGGCGTTCCTTGCCTTCGTTGTCGACGATCGGGCCCTTGAACGGGTCCATCGTGCCGGCCTTGTAGCCTTCCTTGACGTCGGCGACCTTCTTCTTGATCTCCTCGGGCACCACGTCGGCGATCTTGATCACGCCGTTGGCGTCTTCCTTGTAGCCCCAGATGGTGCGCTCGGATTTCCAGGTGCCGTCCATCACCGACTTGACGGCCTTCTTGTAGTACGGACCCCAGAACACCATGTTCGAAGCCAGGTGCGCCTTCGGTGCCACCGCACTCATGTCGGCGTCCCACCCGAACGCGTACTTGCCGTTCTTCTCGGCGGTCTGCAGCACGGCCGACGAGTCGGTGTTCTGCAACAGCACGTCGGCGCCGGCGTTGATCAGGCTCTGCGCGGCCTCGGCCTCCTTGGGCGGGTCGAACCAGGTGCTGACCCACACCACCTTGGTCTTGATCTTCGGATTGACGCTCTGCGCGCCCAGCGTGAAGGCATTGATGTTGCGCAGCACTTCAGGAATGGGGAACGACCCGACGAAGCCCAGCGTGTTGGTCTTGGTCATCGCGCCGGCGATGATGCCCGACAGGTAGGCGTCCTGGTAGAAGCGCGTGTCGTATACGCCCATGTTCGGCGCCAGCTTGTAGCCGGTGGCATGTTCGAACTTCACGTCCGGGAATTCGGCCGCCACCTTCAGCGTCGGCTCCATGTAGCCGAAGCTGGTGGTGAAGATGATCTTGTTGCCCTGGGCCGCCAGGTCGCGGATCACGCGCTCGGCATCGGCGCTTTCGGGCACCTTCTCGACGAAGGTGGTCTTGACCTTGTCGCCGAATTCGGCTTCCACCGCCTTGCGGCCCTGGTCGTGGGCGAAGGTCCAGCCGGCATCGCCGACCGGGCCGATGTACACCCAGGCGGCCTTCAGCGGCTCGGCCGCGGGCGCGGCGGCGGCCGCCGGTGCGGAGGCAGGCGCCGCCGCGGCAGGCGCAGCCTCTTCCTTCTTGCCGCAGCCGAGCAGCGCGGCCATCGCTGCCGCGGCCGTCAGGCCCAGCAGGGTGCGCTTGGAGAATGTGCTCATGGGGGAGAACTCCTGTTTGTGGGTGGTTGAGCCATCTGACCGACGAGTTCAACGGCCGCCCTCGCGGTCCGCTGCAACGAAGAAGCGAATTATGTGCCGGGGTGGAAAGGCTTCCCCAGCGACGCCGGCATGTTGATGCGGATCCATGTCGGGTTGCGGCTGATCAGGGCCAGCACCACGATGGTGGCGATGTACGGCAGCATCGCCAGCAGCTGGCTGGAGAAGTTGACGCCGGCGCCCTGCAGCGCAAACTGCGCCATCGTGACGCCGCCGAACAGGTAGGCACCGAGCAGCACGCGCACCGGCCGCCAGGTGGCGAAGGTGGTCAGCGCCAGCGCGATCCAGCCACGCCCCGCCACCAGCCCTTCCACCCACAGCGGCGCATAGACCACCGACAGGAAGGCGCCCGCGACGCCGCACAGCGCGCCGCCGGCCACCACCGCCAGCAGCCGGATCCAGCGCACCTTGTAGCCCAGGGCGTGCGCCGATTCGGGCGACTCGCCCACCGCGCGCAGCACCAGCCCGGCGCGGCTGCGATAGAGAAACCACACGGTCGCGGCGATCAACAACATGGCGATGTAGACCATCGGGTGATGGCGGAACAGCGCCGGCCCGATGAAGGGAATCTGCCCCAGCACCGGCACTTCGAAGGGCGTGCGCTCCGACAGCTTCTGGCCGACGTAGCCGACGCCGACGAAGGCCGAGAAGCCGTAGCCGAACAGGCTGACCGCCAGCCCGGTGGCGTACTGGTTGGTGTTGAGCCAGATGACCAGCGCGCCGAAGGCGGCGGCGAGCAGGCCGCCGGCGGCCGCGCCGGCGACGAAGGCCAGCGTGTCGCTGCCGGTGGTGAAGGCGGCGGCGAAGCCGGCGATGGCGGCCACGAGCATCATGCCCTCGGCGCCGAGGTTCAGCACCCCGGCCTTCTCGTTGATGAGCAGGCCCAGGCCGGCCAGGGCCAGCGGCGTGCCCGAGGCCAGCGTGGCCGCGATCAGCAGTGCGGTTTGGTCCATTTCGGTGTCCCTCTCTCAATGGGCGCCGGCCAGGGCCGAGCGCACGCGGATGCGGTAGTGGATCAGGGTGTCGCAGGCCAGCAGCACCAGCAGCAGCAGTCCCTGGAACACGCCGGTCAGCGCGTTCGGCAAGCCCAGGCGCGACTGGCCCAGCTCACCGCCGATGATCATGGTCGACAACAGCAGCCCCGCGAAGATGATGCCGACAGGATGCAGCCGGCCGACGAAGCAGACGATGATGGCGGTGAAGCCCAACCCGGTCGAGACATGCGGCGTGATCTGCTTGAAGGTGGCCGCCGCCTCGATGCCGCCGGCCAGCCCGGCCAGCCCGCCGGAGATCAGCAGCGCCGTCCACAGCGAGGTGCTGGCCGAAAAGCCCGCATAGCGCGCCGCGGCCGGTGCCAGCCCGCCCACCTGCAATTGGTAGCCCCGGAACAGGCGGAACATGAACACCCAGGTCACCACCACCAGCGCCAGCGCGATGAGAAAGCCAATGTGCAGCCGCGTCCCGCTCACCAGGTTGGGCAGCCAGGTGGAGGCGTCGAAGTTCTTGGTCTGCGGGAAGTTGAAGCCGGCCGGGTCCTTCCACGGGCCGAAGACCATGTAGTTGACCAACTGCTGCGCGACGTAGACCAGCATCAGGCTGACCAGGATCTCGCTGGCATTGAACTTGTCGCGCAGCAGCGCGGTGAGGCCCGCCCAGGCCATGCCGCCGAGCACGCTGCAAGCCAGCACCAGCGGCACGGCGACGATCTTGGGCAGCACGATGCCGCTGGTGGTGAGCCACAGCGCGACGCCGCCGCCGCTGAGCACCCCCAGCAGGAACTGGCCTTCGGCACCGATGTTCCAGACGTTGGAGCGGTAACACACCGCCAGACCGAGCGCGATGACGATCAGCGGCGTGGCCTTCAGCACCACCTCGCTGATCTGGCGCATGCTGGAGAAGGGCTCGACGAAGAACATGCTCAGGCCGCGCAGCGGGTCCTTGCCGAGTGCCAGGAACAGCAGCGCGGCGATGAGCGCGGTGAGCGCCAGCGCCAGCAGCGGCGACAGCAGCGACATCAGCTTCGATGGCTGCGCGCGGGCTTCAAGCTTGAGCATGGCGCACTCCTGCGGCAATCGGTTGCGGCACCGGCGCAGCCGCCTCGCCAGACTTGGGCCACAGCCCGGACATCCATTCGCCGATGCGTTCGATGGTCGCGTCGGCGGTGGGGATCGACGGCGACATCCGCCCCTGGGCGATGACGATCAGCCGGTCGGCGATCTCGAACAGTTCGTCCAGCTCCTCGCTGACGATCAGCAGCGCGCAGCCGGCGTCGCGCAGCTTGAGCAGCTCGCCGCGGATCAGCGCCGCCGCACCCACGTCGACACCCCAGGTGGGCTGCGACACGATCAGCAGCTTGGGGTTGGCGTCGATCTCGCGGCCGACGATGAACTTCTGCAAATTTCCGCCCGACAGGCTCTTCGCCGCCGCGCCGGTGCCGCCGGCCTTGACGTTGAAGCGGCTGATCAGGTTGGCGGCCAGCAGATCGACCTTGGTGGTGTTGATCCAGCCCGAGCTGCCGATGGCTTCGGTGCGCGTCAGCAGCGTGTTCTGCGCCAGGCTCATCACCGGCACTGCGCCACGGCCGAGGCGTTCTTCGGGCACGAAATACAAACCTTCCCTGCGTCGCCTTCGTGGCGAGTGACTGGCGATGTCCTTGCCGAAGAGCTTGATCGAGCCGGCCGGTCCGCGCGGGTCTTCGCCGGACAGCGCGGCCATCAGCTCCTGCTGACCGTTGCCGGAGACGCCGGCGACGCCGACGATCTCGCCGGCGCGCACCTCGAAGCCGATGTCCGACAGCGTGGTGCCGAACTGGTCCAGCTTGGGCACCGACAGGCCCTGCACCGCCATCACCACCGCGCCGGCCTTCACCTGCTTGTGCTGCAGCTGCGGCGGCTCGGCACCGATCATCAGCCGCGACAGGCCGGCGTTGGTCTCGGTGCGCGGGTCGACCATGCCGGTGACCTTGCCGCCGCGCAGCACGGTGCAGTTGTGGCACAGCGCGCGGATCTCGTCGAGCTTGTGGCTGATGTACAGGATCGAGCAGCCGTCGGCCGCCAGCTTGCGCAGCGTGACGAACAGCTTCTGCACCGCCTGCGGCGTCAGCACCGAGGTCGGTTCGTCCAGGATCAGCAGCTTCGGGCTGGTCAGCAGCGAGCGCACGATCTCCACCCGCTGGCGCTCGCCCACCGACAGCGAATGCACCGGGCGCAGCGGCTCGACATCCAGGCCGTATTCCTTGCTGACCTGGGTGATGCGCTGCGTGATCTCGGGCAGCTTCATGCTCTTGTCCAGGCCCAGCCAGACGTTCTCGGCCGCGGTCAGCGTGTCGAACAGGCTGAAGTGCTGGAACACCATGCTGATGCCCAGCGCCCGCGCCTGCTGCGGGTTCTTGATCTCGACCTTTTCGCCGTTCCAGCGGATCTCGCCTTCGTCGGGCCGCACCGCGCCGTAGATCATCTTCATCATCGTGCTTTTTCCCGCGCCGTTCTCGCCGAGCACGGCATGGATCTCGCCGGGCAGCACCTTGAGATTGACGTTGTCGTTGGCGCGCACCGACGGGTACTGCTTGCTGATGCCGATCAGTTCGAGTCGCAGCATGGTGTTGTCTCCTGGCAGGTGCTTGGTGTGCGTGGCGGGCGTGTCGCTTCTTCGGGTGCGGATGGGCCGGGTCAGCGGACGCCGTCACGCCGGTGCCGGCGCACGCCAGCGACCCAGGTTTCGACCAGGTCGCGCTCGTCGCCGAGCGTGATCCAGGCAAACACCTTCTCATGCAAGTCGCGCGCCACCTGCTGGCGGCGCCGCGCCACTGCACTGCCGGCCCAGTCCCACACGCACAGGTCGGCGACAGTGCCGCCCTCGAGCGAGCCGATCTCGTGGCTCAGGCCCAGCGCCTGCGCCGCGCCGCGCGTGGCGGCATGCAGCAGCGCCCAGGCGCTGAGCTTGGTGCCGGCCAGCGCCTGCACCTTGTAGCCGTCGGCCAGCGTGCGCTGCATCGACAAGCTGGTGCCACCGCCCACGTCACTGGCCAGGCTGATGCCGACGCCAGCGTCCTCGGTCGCGGCCCAGCCGAACAGGCCGCTGCCCAGGAACAGGTTGGAGCTGGGGCAGAAGGCGATCTGTGCCCCCAGCGTGTGCAGACGGGCGCGGTCGGCCGCGTCGAGCCAGATGCCGTGGGCCAGCACCGAGCGTTGATTGAGCAGACCGTGGCGCTCGTACACGTCCAGGTAGCTGCGCGCCTTGGGGAACAACTCGGCCACCCAGCGCACCTCGTCCGGGTTCTCGGCCACGTGGGTCTGCATGTACAGGCCGTCGCGGCTGGCCAGCAGCCGCCCGGCCATGGCCAGCTGCGCGTCGCTGCTGGTCGGCGCGAAGCGCGGTGTCACCGCATAGGCCAGCCGGCCGCGGCCATGCCAGCGCTCGATCAGCTCATGGCAGTCGCGTTCGGCGCCGTCGACATCGTCGATGTCGTCGCACAGGGTCTTGGGCGCATGGCGGTCCATCAGCACCTTGCCGGCGATCAGCCGCATGCCGCGCTCCAACGCGCCTTCGAACAGCGCATCGACCGACGCCTTGTGCACCGTGGGGAAGACCACCGCGCTGGTGCTGCCGTGGGCCAGCAAGGCGTCGAGGAATAGCCTGGAGCCCTGCTGCGCCAGCACCGGATCGACCATGCGGTGCTCCGCCGGGAAGGTGTAGGTCTCCAGCCAGTCGAGCAGTTGCGCGCCCCAGGAGCCGATGACGTCGAGCTGCGCGCTGTGCACGTGGGTGTCGATGAAGCCGGGCAGCACCAGCTTGCCGGCATGGTCGATGCGCCGCCAGGTGACGTCCGGCCCCGCCAGCTGCGCGCCGACGATGGTGTTGCCTTCGATCAGCAGCCAATGGCCAGGGCGGAAACGCACTGCCGGGCTGTCGCGGTCGGCGCGCGCCGGCGCGGCCACGAAGTCCAGCAGGTCGCCGCGCAGTGCAATGCGCGCCGCGCTCATGTCGCCTTCTCCGGCAAGGCCAGCTGCCTTGCGACGTCGCGCACGCGCTCGCGCAGCCAGCGCAGCGGCGGCGCCGCATGGGTGCGGTCATGCCACAGCTGGTAATAGGTGAGCGGCGGGAACTGCACCGGGCAGCGCACGATGCGCAGGTCCAGCGCGTCGACATAGCGGCTGCAGAAGAGCCGCCCGGTGGTCAGCACCAGCCAGCTGCGCGCCACCATCAGCGGGATCAGGCTGAAGTGCGCGCTGCGCACCACCAGGTTGCGCTGCAGGCCCTGCGCCGCCAAATGCTCGTCGATGACGCCCGGCGCACCGGAATGGAAGGCCATCGGCGCCACATGCTCGCTCTGCAGATAGCGCTCCACCGTCCAGCTGCGGCCGCCGCGCGCGGCGGGGTGGTCGGGCGCCACCAGGCAGACGACCTCGTCGCTCATCAGCCGGCCCAGGTGCAGCTCTTCGGGCGGCTGCAGCCAGTTGCCGATGACCAGGTCGACCTCGCCCGAGGCGAGCTTGCGCCGGTAGTCGATCTCGGCCGACAGCGGGTGCAGCTCCACCTGGGCCAGCGGCGCCTCGCGCTTGAGCAGCTCGACGATGCGCGGCAGGAACAGCGGGTCCAGGTAGTCGCTGGCGGCGATGCGGAAGGTCAGCGCAGCGCTGGCAGGCTCGAAGGGGCCGCTGCGCTGCTGCGGCGCGAACAGCAGCTCGGCCTCGCGCAGCAGCCGGGACGCCGGCTCCAGCATGGCCAGCGCCGCATCGGTGGGCGCCAGGCCCTGCCCCGAGCGCACCAGCAACGGATCGCCCGTCAGCGCGCGCAGCCGCTTCAGCTGGGCGCTAACCATCGGCTGCGTGCTTTGCAGGCGCATCGCGGCACGGGAGACACTGCGTTCGCTGATCACGGTGAACAAGACCTTCACGAGATGGAGGTCAATGGTGGCGATGATCGGGCGCTGCGCCATACGAGCCATCATATATTTAATAGTTACGAATGCGTATATCAAGCGGCGCCGTCAGGCGTTAGTGTTGGCCCTGTCTCAGCAGCGAGGGCAAGCATGGAAACCCGACCGATCCGCTTCGTGCACCGCGGCCGCATCGTCAGCGTCGACGGTGCCGCGCCGACGCGCAGCGTGCTCGAATGGCTGCGCGAGGACGCCCGCTGCACTGGCACGAAGGAGGGTTGCGCCGAGGGCGATTGCGGGGCCTGCACGGTGATCGTCGCCGAGCTGGCCGACAGCGGCGGCGCCTCCGGTACGCAGGCAGCAAAGGCGACGTTGGTCGGCGGCCTGTCGATGCGCCCTGTGAATGCCTGCATCCGCTTCCTGCCCACGTTGGACGGCAAGGCGCTGCTCAGCGTCGAGGACCTGGCCGCGCCGAGCCACGGCGAGCTGCACCCGGTGCAGCAGGCGATGGTCGAGTGCCACGGCTCGCAATGCGGCTTCTGCACGCCCGGCTTCGTGATGACGTTGGCGGCCTCCTACGAACACCACAACGAAGCAGGCACCGTGCCCAGCCGCCAGCAGCTGGCCGACGAGCTGTCGGGCAACCTGTGCCGCTGCACCGGCTACCGGCCGATCCTCGATGCCGGGCAGCGCATGTTCGAGCTGCCGGCACGCCGTCTGGACACTGCGCCGCTGGTGGCGCTGCTGCAGCAACTGCGCGCCGACTCGCCGCTGCACTACGTGGCGCCGAACCCGGCGGTGGTGGAAGCGGGCCAGCCGCGCCAGGACCATTTCTTCGCACCGCGCACGCTGGACCAGCTGGCCACCCTTCGTGCCGAGCGCCCGCAGGCGCGACTGCTGGCCGGCTGCACCGACATCGGCCTGTGGGTCAACAAGATGTTCCGCGACCTGGGCGACATCGTCTATGTCGGCGAGGTCGACGAGCTGAAGCGCATCGGCGAGGCCGACGGCGCGCTGCATATCGGCGCCGGCGCCGCGCTGGAAGACGCCTGGTCGGCGCTGGCCGCGCGCTGGCCCAGCGTCAACGAAGCCTGGTTGCGCTTTGCCGGCCCGCCGGTGCGCCACGCCGGCACGATGGGGGGCAACGTGGCCAACGGCTCACCCATCGGCGACAGCGCGCCGGTGCTGATCGCGCTGGGTGCGAGCATCGTGCTGCGTCATGGCCCGGCCACGCGCGAGATGATGCTCGAGGACTTCTACCTCGACTACATGAAGAACCAGCTCGTACCGGGCGAGTTCGTCGCCGGCATCAGCGTGCCACTGCCGACGCCGACGCAGCAGCTGCGCGCCTACAAGATCAGCAAGCGCTACGATTGCGACATCTCGGCGCTGTTCGCCGGCCTGGCCATCGAACTCGACGGCGATGTGGTGCGCAGCGCGCGCTTCGCCTTCGGCGGCATGGCGGCGATCGTCAAGCGCGCCCGAGGGGCCGAGGCCGCCGTCTCCGGCCAGCCCTGGACCGAGGCCACGGTGCAGGCGGCGATGCTGGCGCTGGACAGCGAATTCACGCCGCTGTCCGACCTGCGCGCCAGCGCCGACTACCGGCGCCAGGTGGCACGCGGCTTGCTGAAGCGTCTGTGGCTGGAGACGCGAAGGAGTTCACCGCTGGCGCAGGCCAGCGTGTGGGCGCAGGCTGACGCGGCCAGCGCCTGAGAAGGGAGGCTCGAGCCATGAACCAGATCACCGACGCCCCATTCGCCACGGTCTCCTCCACAGGCGTGATCGGCCGCGACCATGCGCACGAGTCGGCGCACCTGCACGTGGCCGGTACGGCGACCTACATCGACGACCTGCCCGAACTGGCTGGCACGCTGCATGCGGCGCTGGGTCTGTCGCCGCTGGCGCACGGTCGGCTCAAGGGCATCAAGCTCGACGCGCTGCGCGCCCTGCCCGGCGTGGTCGACGTGATCGCGGCCGAGCATATTCCGGGTGAGAACCAGTGCGGCCCGATCGTGCACGACGACCCGATCCTCGCCGAGGGCACGGTGCAGTACCTGGGCCAGCCGGTGTTTGCGGTGATCGCGCACACGCGCGATGCGGCAAGGCGCGCCGCGGCACGGGCCAAGGAGTTTCTGGACATCGAGCCGCTGCCCGCCGTGCTGGCGGTGCGCGAGGCGCATGCGGCGAAGTCCTACGTGGTGCCGCCAATGCACCTGGCGCGGGAATCGGCGCCCGGCGCCTGCCAGCGCGCCATCGCCGCGGCGCCGCAGCGGCTGCAGGGCAGCTTCGTGCAAGGCGGGCAGGAACAGTTCTACCTGGAAGGCCAGATCAGCTATGCCGTGCCGCTGGAAGGCGACGGCATGCGCGTGCACTGCTCGACCCAGCATCCCAGCGAGATGCAGCACGTCGTCACGCACGCGCTGGGAACGGCGGCGCATGCGGTGCTGGTGGAATGTCGGCGCATGGGCGGCGGCTTCGGCGGCAAGGAATCGCAGTCGGCGCTGTTTGCCTGCATCGCCGCGGTGGCGGCACGGCGGCTCGGCCGGCCGGTGAAGCTGCGCCCCGACCGCGACGACGACTTCATGATCACCGGCCGGCGCCACGGCTTCGAGTTCGACTACGACATCGGCTTCGATGACAACGGCCGCATCCTCGGCGCCGAGGTGACGATGATCTGCAACGCCGGCTACAGCGCCGACCTGAGCCCGCCGGTGATGACGCGCGCCATCTGCCACTTCGACAACGCCTACTGGCTGCCCGAAGTCGCCATCCACGGCTACTGCGCCAAGACCAACACGCAGAGCAACACCGCCTTTCGCGGCTTCGGCGGGCCACAGGGCGCGCTGATCGTCGAGCTGATCCTGGAACGCATTGCGCACCGGCTGGGACGCGATGCGCTGGAGGTGCGGCGCGCCAACTTCTACGGAAAGAGCGGCAACAACATCACGCCCTATCGGCAGACGGTCACCGACAACGTCATCCACGAACTGGTCGACGAGCTGGCGGCCAGTTCCGACTATGCCGCGCGACGCCATGCCGTCGCCGCCTTCAACGCCAGCAGCCCGGTGCTCAAGCGCGGGCTGGCGCTGACGCCGGTGAAGTTCGGCATCTCCTTCAACGTCAACCACTACAACCAGGCCGGCGCGCTGGTGCACGTGTACACCGATGGCTCGGTGCTGGTGAACCACGGCGGCACCGAAATGGGCCAGGGCCTGAACACCAAGGTGGCGCAGGTGGTGGCGCACGAACTGGGCCTGGAACTGGAGCGCGTGCGCTGCAGCGCCACCGACACCAGCAAGGTCGCCAATACCTCGGCCACGGCGGCCAGCACCGGCAGCGACCTCAACGGCAAGGCGGCGCAGGACGCGGCGCGGCAGATCCGCGAGCGGCTGGCGGCGCTGGTGGCCAAGGAGCATGGCATCGATGCGGCCACGGTTTGTTTCGAAGGCGGCCGCGTGCGCGCTGCCGGCGTGGATCTCGACTTCGTCGAACTGGTGGGCCGGGCCTACGTGGCGCGCGTGCAGCTGTGGAGCGACGGCTTCTATGCCACGCCAGGGCTGCACTGGGACCGTGCCACGCTGACCGGCCGGCCCTTCTACTATTTTGCCTACGGTGCGGCGGTCAGCGAGGTCATCATCGACACGCTCAGCGGCGAATGGAAGCTGCTGCGTGCCGACCTGCTGCACGATGCCGGCAAGTCGCTCAACCCGGCCATCGACATCGGCCAGGTCGAAGGCGCCTTCATCCAGGGCATGGGCTGGCTCACCAGCGAAGAGCTGGTCTGGCACCCGAAGACCGGCGCGCTGCTGACGCACGCGCCCAGCACCTACAAGATCCCCACCGCCAACGACGCGCCGCGCATCTTCAACACCAAGCTGTTCGACAATGGCAACGTCGAGGACAGCATCCACCGCAGCAAGGCGGTGGGTGAGCCGCCGCTGCTGCTGCCCTTCAGCGTGTTCTTCGCCATCCGCGACGCGGTGGCTGCGGCGGGTGGCGACAAGGACGACCCGGTGCTGTCGGCGCCGGCCACGCCGGAGGCGATCCTGCGCGCGCTGAATTCGGTGGCCTGAATCGATGGACGCATACCGGGCTACGCTCTGAACCCGAAGCAGAGGAAGGCAGCACCCGGCGCTCGGCTGTCTTTCGAATTCGAGCCTGCGCTCAGTGAGCGAGCGTTGTAGTGCGATGGTGGCCACCCGCGGGCGCAGGCCCCATTCGCGGCACGCTGGCGGCTGAACAACCTGGTCGGTGGTGAAGAGGTCACGGCGGCGAACAGCAATCGCTCGCCCGCGAGCGTGGGCCGGACAACGCGGGTGACGCCATTGCGCTACCGCAGCCGACTCGGCACGCCGGCCTGCGCCAACCCGACGGCTTCGGCAATGTCAGCAACGCGCTGCAAGCTGCACTGCCGTGCGTCGACCCGGCTTCGAACCCACGCTTGCATCAACCCTTGCGTGGCGCCCACAGCAGGTACAGGCTGAAACCCAGCACCCACGCCGGGAACAGCAGCGCCGCCCACAGCGTCTGCGTCAGCCCCAGCACCAGCAGCGTCGCCAGGCCCCAGGTGACCCAGACCAAGGGCCTCGGCATGGCGCCGGTGCGAAAGCACAGCGTGGCCAGCGAGAACATGAACACACCGGCCATGCGCAGCGCATAGGTGTTGGTCAGCTCGTAGGCCAACCGGCCGCCGAACGCGAAGGTGCCGCTGTCGAAGAAGCGCTCGCCGTACTGCGCATGCGCCGCCAGCAGGGCCTGCGTGGCCGCGGCGGCGACGAAGCACATGCCCAGGAACAGCACGCCGCTGCCGAAGTACACCGACGCCAGGAAGCGGTCCTCGCGCGCGCCGATGTGCGTGCGCACCACGCCGATGAACCAAAGGAAGGCGATGCCGCCCCAGGCCAGCAGGTGCGTGGCCAGGCGCAGCGTGCCGGCCGGATCGGCCAGCCAGCCGCCGCGCTCGGCGATCGAGCCCGGGATCGACAACCGCACCAGCAGCAGCGCGCTGCCGAACAGCAGCGCAAAGGCCACGCCCGCCGCCGCCGCGGCGCGCGGCACCTGCGGTGGCGCGGCCGGGGGCTTCATCCGTCCTTGCGCAACGCGCTCTGCACCTCGTCGAGGTTCTCGGCCACACGACGCTGCACCAGCTCGTAGGCCTCGCGCTGCGACTTCGCCGCCATGTCCGACAGCTCGCGGATGTCGTTCAGCGCCAATTGCAGAGCGCCCACGGCCAGGTCATCGAGCCGACGCACGCTCTCGCTCGCGCCGGCCACGCCCATCGCCATGCCGACGCTGCGCAGCTCGCCCGCGGCGTCCTTGATCTGCGCGGTCTGCCGCGCCACCACTTCCTGCAACCCGGCGTACGAGCGCTGGCTGGCCGCCATCAGCGCCTGCAGGTCCTTGCGCCAGCCCTCGACCAGGCGCCCGGCCAGGCCCGCCAGTTCGAGCCGGCCCAGCCGCCCGAGCAGCTCCTGCAGCGAGCGCTCGTCGGGCGGCGCCGCCGACACGGGGGGCACAGCGCGGCGTGCCCCGGTCTTGCGCACCGGTGCCTTTCGAGTCGCAGCTTTTGCTGCGGCTTTCTTGCTGGCCATCTTCGGTATCGGCATGCGCTGCTCCTGCTGCTTGCGCTGTCGTGGATCAGGCTGCCGCAGCGTCGCCCCGCCGCGCGGCCTTGCCGCCGGGCGCGACGCGGAAGCGCACCGCCATGTCGAAGGCCGTCTTGGTGAAGGCCAGCACCTCGGCAAAGCCCTCGTCGGACAGACGCCGCGCGTCGTCGTTGCCGCGGTACAGGTTGGCCAGCTCGCGCTCGCGCCCGGCCAGCGCCACCAGCTTGCCGATGCCCAGGTCGTCGAGGGCCTTCCACAGCGTAGGGTTGTAGCTGCGCGCCAGCTTCATCGCGAAGGTCGACGGGTCGTGCCGGCCCAGCACCCCGGCCAGGCGCAGCACCACCTCGAAAGGCAGCGCCACCGTGCCGCCTTCCGCCTGCTGGAGCAGCTTCGGGTCGTCCAGCCCGATCGCCTGGCTCAGCTCGCGCGTGCTCATGCCGGCGGTTTCGCGCGCCTGGCGCAGCATCGTCGCCGCCTGGTCGATGCGCTCGCGCTCGCGCGGCTCGCCGGCCCGTGCCTTGGCCAGGTTCAGCGACAGCTCGCCGGCGCTGCCGGCCACTCCGAGCAGGTTGTCGGTCCAGCGGCGCAGCTCCTTGGCGACATTGAGCAGCGGCGCAGCGGCTTCCAGCGACGGCCAGGCCGGCGTCGGCAGGGCCGGTTTGACCGCTTTGGCGGGCTTCGCACTGCGGCGGGTCTTGGCGGGCGTGGGCATCGCGGGTCTCCTCTTCTTCGGTGGCAACAGGTCCTTCAGGCGCGCAGGTCCTTGACCAGCGCGGTGGCGTTCTGCGCCACCAACCCATAGATCGACAGCTGCGGATTGGCGCCGATGCTGGTGGGGAACACCGAGCCGTCCATCACCGACAGGTTGGCCACCTGGTGATGCCGGCCGCGGCTGTTGACCACGCCGCGCTTCGGGTTCTCGCTCATCGCGCAGCCGCCCATCAGGTGCGCGGTGAACAGCGTGGCGCGGAACTTCTGCAGCGGCAGTTCGGCGATGGCCTTCTTCGCCTCGTTCCAGCTGCCCACGTAGCGCGCGTCGAGGTGCGCCGCCCGCACCTGCTTGGCACCGGCCGCGAACTGCAGCTCGGCCATGCTCAGATAAGCGCGGCGCGCGCCCTCCCACACATAGTCGCTCAGCTCGTAGTCGAGCATCGGACTGCCGTCGTCGGCCAGGCGCACGCTGCCGCCGGGGCTCTGCTCGACGAAGCCGTCGCGCAGCAGCGCCAGCACCGCGTTGGTGTGCACCAGCGCCGCCATCTCCTTGCGCAACTCGTCGCCAAAGGCATTGAGCACGCCCGCACCGATGCCGGGGAAGATCGGCGCCACCTCGAGCTTGTAGCCCATCGGACCGGTGGCACCGTCCTTCCACTGGAAGTGGTCGGAGGCGGTGCTCTGCGGCGCGCCGTAGAAGGGGTCGATGCGCTCGGGCATCTGCGCCAGCGTCAGCACCACCGGATGGATCAGCGTGTGCGTGCCCAGCCGCTTGTGCGGGTCGGGCAGCTGCGATCGCAGCAGCAGCGCCGGGGTGTTGATGGCGCCGCCGGCGGCGATGAAGTGCCTCGCCTTGATCGTCACCAAGGTGCCGCTGGGCGTGCGGCCATCGTCGCGCAGTGCCTCGCCGACGGCTCCCGTGATCTTGCCGTCGGCATGCTGCAGCTGGCGCACGCGCAGCCGGTGCACCAGCGTCGCGCCGTGGCGCAGCGCCTCGGGGATGGTGGACACCAGCATCGACTGCTTGGCATTGACCGGGCAGCCCATGCCGCAGTAGCCCGAATTCCAGCAGCCGCGCACGTTGCGCGGAATCGCGTGCGCCTCCCAGCCGAGCTTCTGGCAGCCGCGCATCAGCACGCTGTTGTTGGCGTTCTGCGCCTCCCACAGCGCGACGTCCAGGCGCTTTTCCATCTGCTCGAACCAGGGCTTCATGTCATCCACGCCATGGCCCACCACCTCATGTTCGGCGGCCCAGTGCTTCAGCGTCGGCGCCGGCGTGCGGAAGCTCGAAGTCCAGTTGACGGTGGTGGAGCCGCCCACCGAGCGCCCCTGCAACACCGCGATGGCACCGTCCGAGGTGGCACGCGCGGCGCCTTCCTGGTACAGCTCGCGCATGGCGCGGCCCTCGTCCATGTCGCGGAAGCTGTCCGAGGTGCGCAGCGCGCCCTCTTCCAGCAGCAGCACCTTCAGCCCGGCAAGAGCCAGGATCTCGGCGGCCACGCCGCCGCCGGCACCGCTGCCGATGATGGCCACGTCGGCGTCCATCGTCTGCGGCGCGCTCAAGCGGGAGGCATCGATGACCTTCCAGCCCGAGGCGATGCCCTCGGTGTAGATGTCGGGTACAGCCATGGTTCTTCCTTAGGAATTGACGGCCTTGAACACGTAGTCCAGCGGCCCGGGGTAGCCGGTGGCAGGCCAGCTCTCGGGCAGGACGTAGAAGCTGGACGAGGTCAGCTTGACCAGCACGTTGCCGCCGGCATTCAGCGTGGCGAAGCGGCTGCCGCGCCAGCGGGCCAGGAAGGCCTGCATCTTGTCGATGCCGGCTTCGTTCCAGGCGCCCACACCGGTGAGCACGTAGCGCAGCGGGCCGATGGCCAGCAGGTCGAGCAGCTTGCGCACTTCCTGCCGCGCACCCTGGCCCATGGCCGCGAGGGTGCCGTCGACGTTGCGCAGCACGGCCTCGAGCAGGGTCTTGCGCTGGGCCGCGTCGAAGGCGCCGAGTTCGGTCACCACCGCCGGTGCCAGCGCGCTGAACAGCTCGACGTCGCCCGGCTGCAGGAAGGCGTAGCCGGCCACCGGCGTCTTGGTGTCACCGCTGCAGCCGACCGTGCCGGCCAGCGTCAGCGCCAGCGAGAAGCCGACGCCGACCTTGAGGAAATCGCGCCGCGCCAGGCTGCGGTCGTCAGCAGGGTCGAAATGCATGCGCGTCTCCCGTCAACTGAACACACCACCGTACTGCTTGCGCAGGTCGGCCTTCTGCACCTTGCCCGTGCCGCCCACCGGCAGCGACTCGAGGAAGACCACGTCGTCGGGCACCCACCACTTGGCGACACGCTCGGTCAGGAACGCGAGGATCTGTTCCTTCTCCAGCGCCTGCCCCGGCTTGCGCACGATGAACAGCAGCGGACGCTCGTCCCACTTGGGATGTTTGACGCCGATCACCGCCGCCATCGCCACCGCGGGGTGCGCCATCGCGGCGTTTTCCAGGTCGATCGAGCTGATCCACTCGCCGCCGGTCTTGATCACGTCCTTGGCGCGGTCGCGGATCTGCATCACGCCGTCGGCGTCGATCGTCGCCACGTCGCCGGTGGGGAACCAGCCGTCGCGCAGCGGCGACTCGGCGCCCTTGAAGTAGCCCGAGACGATCCACTGCCCGCGCACCATCAGCTCGCCCTGCGCCTGGCCGTCGCGCGGCAAGTCGGCGCCGTTCTCGTCGATCACCTTGATGCGTACACCGAACACCGCCTTGCCCTGCTTGGCGATGACCGCATGTTGGTCGGCGGGCTTTAGCGCGTCGTGCTTGCTGGTCAGCGCGCTCATCGTCGCCACCGCGGTGGTCTCGGTCATGCCCCAGCCGTGGCGCACCTCGACGCCGTACTCGTCCGCGAACTTCGCGATCAGCGACTGCGGCATCGCCGAGCCGCCGACCGCCGTGCGGCGCATGGTCGTGAAGCGCAGCTTGTGGGATTCCACGTGCTGCAGCAGCGCCAGCCAGATCGTCGGCACGCCGGCGCTGACCGTCACGCGCTCGCTTTCCATCAGCTCGTGCAGGCTGGCGCCGTCGAGCTTCGGCCCGGGCAACACCAGCTTGGCGCCGACCATCGGCGCGGCATAGGGGATGCACCAGGCATTGATGTGGAACATCGGCACCACCGGCAGGATGGTCTCGCGCGCCGACAGCGACAGCACGCCCGGCGTACAGCCAACCAGCGCGTTGAGCACGATGGCGCGGTGCGAGTACAGCGCGCCCTTCGGGTTGCCGGTGGTGCCGGACGTGTAGCACAGCGCGGCGCCGCTGTGCTCGTCGAATTGCGGCCACTCGAAGTGTTCGCTGTGCGGCGCGATCAGGTCCTCGTAGCTGAGCACGTTGGCCACGCCTTCGATGGCCGGCGTGTGGGCGGCGTCGGCCAGGCAGACCCAGGCCTTGACCTTGGGGCAATGCGCGGCGATGCCCTTGATCAGCGGCGCGAAAGTCGCGTCGAACAGCATCACCTGGTCTTCGGCGTGGTTGACCACGTAGATCAACTGCTGCGGGTGCAGCCGCGGGTTGACCGTGTGCATCACCATGCCGCTGCCCGAAACCGCGTAGTAGGCCTCGAGGTGGCGGTGGTTGTTCCAGGCGATCGAGCCGACCGCGCTGCCGGCGGACAGGCCCAACTGGCCGAGCGCATGCGCCAGCTTGCGCGCGCGTTTGGCGCAGTCGGCATAGGTGTAGCGGAACAGCGCTCCGTGCGTTTCGCGCGAGACGACCTCGACGTCGCCGTACTGCGCGGCGGCGTGTTCAATCACGTCGGACAGCAGCAGCGGCTGGTCCATCATCAGTCCGGGTTGAATCATGGTTTTCTCCTCGCCTCAAGGCGTAACGATGTTGAAGGACGGATCGAAGACGACGATGTTGGCCACCAGCGCGCCGAAGGCCTGTGGGTTGCCCTCGACCTTGACCATACCGGCTTGCACTAGCTCGGGCAGCTTCTTGCCCTGCAGCAGCATGGCCAGGAAGGCCGGGCGCGTCAGCGTGATGGTGACGTCGGGGTTCTTCAACATGCGGCCCTTGGTGTTGTTGAGCACCGAGTTCGACAACTCCAGCGCCCAGGTCTCGTTGACGTCGGTGAAGCGCATCTGCACGGCCGCCTTCAGCCCGTCGGTCTTGGTGTGGTCCAGGCGCAGCGCGATGAAGTCGAAGAGCAGCTCGTTGGTCATGCCGCGCACGGTGTCCGGGCCGCTGGAGCTGAGTACCGAGGGCTTCGGGCCAACGCGCAGCTCCTGCGCACCCAACAGGTAGGCGTTGCGCCACGGCGCCGATTCGGCCTGGTAGCCCAGTTGCTCCAGCGCGTCGGCCTGCAGCGCGCGCGCCTCAGCATTGGCCGGGTTGGCGAAGACCACGTGGTTGACCATCTCGGCCACCCACCGGTAGTCGCCGTCGGCGAAGGCCTTGCGGCCGGTGGCCAGCACCGCCGCCTCGCCGCCCATCGCGGCGACGTAGCGGCGGGCAGCGTCCGCCGGCGGCAGCCGGTGCAGCGTGGCCGGGTTGCCGTCGTAGTAGCCGAGGTAGAAGTTGTAGACCGCACGCAGGTTGTGGCTGAGCGTGCCGTAGTAGCCGCGTGAGGCGGCGTCGGTGGCCAGCGCCTTGGGGACGAAGGTGTCGCTGCCCAGCTCGTCCATCACCAGCCCCTGGTTGGCCAGGTGCAGCGCGCGGTCGTGCAGGAAGCGGTAGGTGTCGCGCTGGTTGGCCAGGAAGCCGCGGATGTTGTCCTTGCCCCAGGTGGGCCAGTGGTGGCTGGCAAAAGCCACCTCGGCATCCGGGAACAGGTCCATCGTCTCGTTGATGTACTTGCTCCAGCCCAGCGCGTCGCGCACCTGCGCACCGCGGATGGTGTAGATGTTGTGCATCAGCTTGGTCGCCACTTCCGACAGGCACAGCGCCTTTTTGTCCGGGAAATAGAACATGAACTCCGACGGCGCCTCCGAGCCCTTGGCCATCTGGAACTGGATGCGCACGCCGTCGATGGTCATCTCTTCGCCGGTCTTCTTGATGTACTGGCTCGGCGGGATCAGCCCCGGCACGCTGCTGCTCAAGCCCAGCCCCAGGCCGGTGCCGAGCGTGCCCTTGTCGCTGGCCGGCAGGCCCACGCCATACATGAATTGAGCGCGCCGCGACATCGCATTGCCAGCGAGCACGTTCTCGGCGATGGCGTATTCCATGAAGGCGTCGGGCGCGATCAGCTTGACCTTGCCCGAGCGCACGTCGGCCTCGTCGACCACGCCGCGCACGCCGCCGAAGTGGTCGACGTGGCTGTGGGTGTAGATCACCGCGACCACCGGCTTGCTGCTCTTCAGCGTGTCCATCGCCAGTTTCAGGCCGACACGCGCCATCTCCGGCGTGAGCAGCGTGTCGATGACGATCCAGCCGGTGTTGCCCTCGACCAGCGTCATGTTCGCCAGGTCGTAGCCGCGGATCTGGTAAATGCCATCGGCCACCTTGAACAGGCCCTGCGCGTGGTTCAGCTGCTGCATGCGCCACAAGCTGGGGTTGGCACTGGCCGGCGCGTCGCCCTTGAGGAAGTCAAAGCTGCGCGTATCCCAGACGGTGCGGCCATCCGCCGCCTTGACCAGCGGGTCGTTCAGCGCGGCCAGCTTGCCACGTGTCGCGTCGTCGAAGTCGCGTTTGTCGAAGGCCGCCACGGCCTGGCGCACGGAGGCGTTGGCGCGTTCGGTGGTCGACGTTGCCGGCTTCGCCGTCATGTTGGAGGCGGTCGGCGCGGTCGGCGCGGACGCGCAGCCGCCGAGCAGCAGCGCCGCGCCGATCAGCGCGGCCAAGGGGTAGGGAGGGGTCTTCATTTTTGGTTGGCTCCTGCTTTGGGTTTTCGTGGATGGGTCGTTGTTTTGGCGCGGGCGGTGCGGCCGCCGCTCGCCGGTGCTTTGCTTGCGCTCGCGCCGGCGCGGTGCGGCGTGGCCGCCGGCTTGCTGCGGCGCCGTGCGGGGGGTGGTGCGGGGAGTGGTTCGGACGGCGGTGCGGGGGGCGTGGGCGCCAGCGCCGCGCTCAGTTCGGCGAAGGCCTCCCCAGTCAGTTGCGCCAGCCGTTCGAGCTGCGGCACGGCGTCGGGCATGGCCAGAAGCCCGAGCTGCAGGCGTGTGCCCAGCGTCACCGCGGTGATGTTGAGCTTGTGCCCGGCCGCGATGACCGACACCGGCAGCGCCAGCTCGACTGCCGCACCCATCAGCCAGCGCTCGCCTTCGACGCCGAACGGGTTCGACACCATCAGGTTCGAGTGCATCGGCGCGGCCTTCGCCGCGACCCGCTCCACCAGCACCGGCAGCGCATGCACCAGTGTGGTGTAGAGCATCACCGCCTCGCTGCCGCGCTGGCCGAGCGAGGCCTTGAGACGGCCCGTCTCGGCGCGGATCTTGTCCAGCCGCTGCAGCACCGACGCGTTGCCCACGCCAAGCGGAAACTGCAGCACCGCGATCTGGTTGCCGCCCTTCGCGCCGGCCAGTGCCACCGGCATGTCGGCCACCAGTGAGCCGGCGATCTTCTGGCCGCGCTCGGCCAGGTAGCGGTGCATCGCGATGTCGAGCACCGTCAGCAGCATGTCATTGATGGTGGCGCCATGGGCCTTGCCCAACGCCTTCATCTCCGCCAGCGGCAGCGTGGACCAGGCGAAGGAGCGTTTGGCCGACAGCCGGCCCTCGAACACGCCGGGCACCTTCAGAAACGGTAGCGGCAGTCCCCGGCCCATGCCCAGGCCGGCCGAGCGCAGCCCCTGTTCGGCCATCATGCCGGCCACCCCGGCGGTGGTGCGCAGCAGCCCGGTGGCCACGGCGCCGCCCTTCAGCAGCCGCTGCACCAGGCCGGCGCGTTCGCGTTCGGCGGCGCCGCTGCGGGCGACGCCGTCCCACAAGGCGCGCACCTCCTTGTCCTTCGCATCGGGGCTGAGCCACTGCGTGATCGCCTTGACGAAGGTGCGCCCGTCGATGATGCCGTGGTGCACCTTGCCGTACAACGCGATGCGTCCGTCGGCAAGGCCGTCGATGATCCAGAACTGCCACAGCAGCCCCGAGCGATCGAGCAGCGGCTCGTGCAACACGCACACCTGTTCCATCAGCTGCTGCATCGGCGCCTGGTCGAGCGTCAGCCGGTGGACGTGGCGCTTCAGCTCGGGATCGGCCATCGGCTCGACCGCCGGGGCTTTGAGCAGCGACATCTTCAGCTGGTAATTGAATGGCGGCCCGGGCGGGCGCTTCAGCATCTTGTTGCGCAGTTTGTCGGCAAAGGCACCGGGCTGCACCGTGGCGGGCGGGCGCAGCAGCACCAGCGGGCCGATGTTGAACGGGCGCTCGGGCGATTCGAGCATGAACATCGCCAGGTCCATCGCCGACAGCGTGGGCATCGTCTCCTCCTTCGTTGTGGTTGTGGTGGGCTCTCAGTGCCCCGGCTTGCCGCCCAGCGAGGGATCGGCTTCGCCAAGAAAGTACTTCATCGACAAGCGCTGCACGAAGCTGCCGTAGGGCGGGTGGAACAGCTGCGTCGGGAACCAGCGCCGGCGCTCGAACACGGTGCGCGCATGCGACAGCTCACGGAAGCCCTCTTCGCCGTGGTAGTTGCCGATGCCGGAGTTGCCGATGCCGCCGAAAGGCGCGTCGTGGTTGATGGCGTGCCAGCCCCAGTCGTTGAGCGTGACGCCGCCGGAGTGCGTGCGCCGCAGCAGCTCGTCGCGCTCGGCCGCGTCGCCGCTGAAGCAGTACAGTGCCAGCGGGCGCGGGCGGGCATGGATGAAGGCGATGGCGTCGTCCAGCTGGTCGTAGGGCACCACCGGCAGCACCGGGCCGAACAGCTCGTCCTGCAGCACCGTCATCTGCGGCGTCGCGCCGGTGACGATGTGCAGCGGCAGCTGGCGGTTGCCGGCGCCCGAGGGTAGCGGCGCGCAGGCGGTGACGGTGGCGCCCTTGGCGCGCGCGTCGTCGAGCGCGGCCTGCAGGCGCTGGAACTGGCGCTCACTGACCACGCTGGTGAAGTTGGGGTTGCCTTCGGTGCGCGCGCCGTACATGGCTTCGAAGCTGGCCTTGACCGCGGCCACGAACTCGCCCTGGCTCTCGCGCGGCACCAACGCATAGTCGGGCGCGATGCAGATCTGGCCGCAGTTGACCGACTTGCCGTGCGTGATGCGCCGCGCCGCATCGGCCAGCGGGTAGTGGCGCGAGACCACGGCCGGCGACTTGCCGCCGAGCTCCAGCGTCACCGGCGTCAGGTTCTGCGCCGCGGTGCGCATGACGATCTTGCCGACCGCCGGCGAGCCGGTGAAGACGATGTGGTCGAAGGGCAGCGAGGTGAAGACGTTGGGGTCGACCAGTTCCTCGCCGACCACCGCCACCAGGTCCTCGGGGTAGACCTCGGCCAGCAGGCGCTTGAAGACCGCGTTGGTGGCCGGCGTGATCTCGCTCATCTTGATCATCACGCGGTTGCCCGCCGCCAGCGCGGTGACCAGCGGGCCCATCGCCAGGTAGATCGGGAAGTTCCACGGCACGATCACGCCGACCACGCCCTTGGGCTGGTAGGTGACCTTGATGCGGTTGCCGAGGAACAGCAGCTCGGTCGAGCGCGGGCTCGACTTCATCCAGCGCTTGAGGTGCGAGATGGCGTGGTTGGCTTCGAGCACGGAACCGAGCAGGTCGAGCATCTTCGACTCGGCCGCCGGGCGGA
This sequence comes from Pseudomonadota bacterium, assembly GCA_018261815.1. Lineage (GTDB taxonomy): Bacteria > Pseudomonadota > Gammaproteobacteria > Burkholderiales > Burkholderiaceae_C > Rubrivivax. The sequence goes on along the minus strand of JAGTRL010000009.1, from coordinate 10,723 downwards.
AGCCGAAGTCGGCGCTCATCGCCTCGGCCAGCAGGTCCTGGTAGCGCTGGGTCTGGCGCTTCAGCGCCTTCAGCCGCGCCACGCGCTCGTCGCCGCTCGGGTAAGGCTGGGTCAGGCAGGCCGCGCGCTGCGCGCCGTACAGCCGCTGCACGCGCTCGACCGCGGCCAGCGCCGGTTGCGATTCACGTGTGTGTTCGTTCACCGTCGTCCTCCTCGTTCAGCGCTTGGCGCTTTCTTCGACCACCGCCGTCACCCTGTGCAGCGCGGCGCGCAGCCGCTGCGCGCTGACCGGGCGCTCCAGGAAGTCGGTGGCGCTCAGCCGCGCCACGTCCACCGCGGTGCGGAAGGCACTGTGCGGGCCGAGCATCACCACCGGCAGCATTTCGCCGCGCCGGCGCAGGCCGCGCACCAGCTCCAACGCGGCCTTCGCATCGGGTTCGACGCTGCAGAGCAGGCAATCACCCCCCTGCGCCGCCAGCCAGTCGGGCAGCGTGGCGCCGTCCGTCAGGAAGACGATCGTGCGCACGCGGCCTGCCAGCGCGGACTCGATCCAGCGGCATTCGGCCGGATCGCGTTCGAGCACATACACCGTGTTGAACATCGCCTCCCTCGCAGCATCGCCATGGTGCTGCGTCGGGACCGGGCGCACCATCCGTGCGCCCACCGCAAGCCTACTTAGGTGGCGCTGCGCTGCCGTCCAGCGCCTGCTGGTAGTTCAGCCGCATCAGCTCGGCCATCGAGGCCACGCCCAGTTTTTCCAGCAGCCGGCTGCGGTGGTGCTCGACGGTGCGATGGCTGAGCGAGAGCTGCTTGGCGATCAACTTACTCGGCAGGCCCTGCAGCGCCAGCTGCATGACCTCGCGCTCGCGTGCGCTGAGCAGCGCCAGCGACAAGCCGGTGGCGGCCGCAGCTTCGGCCGGCGGTGGCGTGCGGCGCCGCTGCGCATCACGCTGCAGGGCCTCGTTGATGGCATCGAGCAGCTGCTGCTCGCGATAGGGCTTCTGCACGAAGTCGACGGCGCCGTCCTTGATGGCCTTGACCGCCATCTCGAGGTCGCCATGGCCGCTGATGAAGACGATGGGCAGCGTGGCGCCCATGGCCTTCAGCTGCGCCTGCAGCGCGAGGCCACTCAAACGCGCCATGCGCACGTCGAGCACCAGGCAGCCGGCGCGCTCCGGGTCGAAGGCGGCCAGGAAATCCAGCGCCGAGGCAAAACACTCGTTGCGCAGGCCGACCGAGGCGACCAGCTCGACCAGCGAGTCGCGATAGGCCTCGTCGTCGTCGACGATGAAGACGGTGGCTTCGGTCATCCGCTCTCCGGTGGGGCAAGGGGCAGCGTGAACTCGAACAAGGCGCCGCCGGCCGGATTCTGCGCCGCGCGCAGCGTGCCGCCATGCGCCTCGATAAGCCGCCGGCAGATCGCCAGGCCCACGCCCAGGCCCAGCGGCTTGGTCGAGTGGAAGGCCTCGAACACCTGTTCCAGTTCGGCTTCGGCAATGCCCGGACCATGGTCGGCCACCTGCACCGACATCCATTCCGGCGCGACGCGTGCGATGCTCACCTCGATCCGGCGCGGCGCCCCGGGCGGTGCCGCCTGCATGGCCTCGATGGCATTGCGCAGCAGGTTCAGCAGCACCTGCTGCACGTGCACCTCGTCGGCCACCAGGCGCGGCAGCACGCCCGGCCGCTGCAGCTCGATACACAGATCGTGCTGCTCGCATTCACCGCGCAGCAGGTCGATGCAGGCCGCGGCGATGCGCTCCAGGTCGATTTCGCTGAGCTGCAGCTCGTGGCGCTTGACCATGCCGCGCAGGCGCGTCACCACGTCGCCGGCGCGCGCCGACTGCGCGACGATGCGGTCCAGCAGGTCGACCACCTTCGGCAGATCGGGCGCGGGCCCGGACGCGCGGCGCCGTGCGGCGAGTGCGTAGTTCTCGATCGCACCCAGCGGCTGGGTGATCTCGTGCGCCAGCGCCGCCGACATCTCGCCGACGGTGTGCACCCGCACCACATGCGCGAACTGTTCGCGCCACAGCGCGGCTTCGGCTTCGGCGGCGCGCTCGCGCTGCTCGGAATGGCGCCGCACGTGCAGCGTGGCAAAGACCTCGGCCAGCAGGCGCACGCCGGGCAGCAGTTCGTCGGGCCAGTCGCATTCCGCGTGTACCGCGGCCACCGAGAACACCCCCACTCGTTGGCCGGCGATCGTCACCGGCACCGCCAGCAGCGAGCGCACGCCCAGCTCCTGCATCGCGCGCCGGTCGGCGCCGGCATCGGCCGGCAACTCGTCCAGTCGCGCGAAGCGCACCAGCGACTCTTCGCTCAGGCGCAGGCCGATCCACGGCAGTTCTTCCTGCGACCAGGGCTCGGCCGCGGGCGCACCGTCGGCGAACCAGTGGTGCGCGCGGCGGTAGCGCTGATCGTCGCCGATTTCCCACAGCGTCGCCCGGTCCGCGCCGAGGAAACGCGCGATATCGCGCAGACCCGTTTCGATGATGCGCGCTTCATCCTGCGGCTCGGCAATCAGCAGCGCGCTCAACGTGCGCGAGGCCAAGCGTTCGAAGTCGAGAGCGCGCTCACGCTGCGCTTCGGCATGCTGGCGCGCCAACACACCGGCAAAGACATCGGCCAGCATCCGCATGCGGCCCAGCAGCTCGCCCGGCCATTCGCGCTCGCGGCGCAGCGCCCCGAAGGTGAGCCCTCCGCGCAAGTTCCCGGCCACGAGCAGTGGCATGCCGACATGCGACTTCAGGCCGACGCGCCGCCACGTGGCCTTGTCCACCGCCGCCTCGGTCGGTACCTCGTCGAGCCGCGCAAAGACCACGGGCCGGCCCGCCTGCGCCATGCTCAAGGCCCAGGGATTGCTCTGCCCGACGTTCAGCCATGGCGTTCGCTCGACGCCTTCCAGCGCCCAGGAATGTGTGGTCTCGATGCGCCCGGTGACCGGCGACACCGCGATCAACGAACAACGGTCGATGTCCAGCGCGAGCACGATGCGGCGCAGCGCGTCCTCGATCGCCGCATCGATGCGTTCGGCAGCCAGGCCGATGAAGCCGGCCGACAGTTCGGCGAGCAGTCGCTCGAAGGCCTGCAGCTCTGCGTTCGGCGAAGGTGGCTGCGGATTCACGCCGCTCGGCGGCGGGGCAACGGGGGCGTTGGACACGACGGGTTCGCTCTCCTGCGGCCGCGGGGTCGCGTTCGACATCGTAGCGGGCGTCGTGAGCCCCCCTTCGCGGACGGCATCTCCTATACTGAATTCACCCAGCCCGGGCCCAGGCCAGCCTCCGGAGCTTGCACCATGCACCTCAGCACGCAGCAGTTTGCCGACACGATCGTGGTCGCCCCAGCGGGCCGCATCGACCACCGCAGCGCCGCCGAGCTGGAAGCGGCCTTGACGCCGCTGCTGGCCGAGGCCGCCGCTCGCCAGGGCCCGCTGGTGCTGGACTTCGCGGCGGTGGAGTACATCAGCAGCGTGGGCCTGCGCGTGCTGATGATCGCCGCCCGGCAGATGCGCGCAGCGCAGGCGCGCCTGGGCGTGGCCGCGCTGCAGAGCGTGGTGGCCGAGATCTTCACCATCAGCCGCTTCGACAAGGTGCTGGCCGTCAGCCCCACGCTGGAAGCCGCGCTGGCCCAGTCCTCCGACGCGGCGCTGGCCGCCTACCGTGCCGCCGGCGGGGTGCAGCCGACATGAAGGGGGTGCGGTTCTGGGGCACGCGCGGCTCGCTGCCGGTGGCGCTGACTTCGGCCGGCCTGGGCCGCAAGCTGCGCGAGTTGCTGCGCGCGGCGCGCGGCCAGGCCATCGCCACCGACGCCGACATCGAGCGGCTGCTGGCCGGCCTGCCCTTCGCGTTGGCCGGCACCTACGGCGGCCACAGCGCCTGCGTGCAGATCGACACCGGCGGCCCCGACTTCGTGGTCTGCGACATGGGCAGCGGCCTGCGGCCCTTCGGCCAGGCGGCGATGGCGCAGCGTGGTGGCAAGGCGCAGACTTTCCACATCTTCATGTCGCACCTGCACTGGGACCACATCATGGGCCTGCCGTTCTTCGTGCCGGCCTTCATCCCGGGCAACCGGGTCATCGTCTACGGCAGCCACCGCGAACTGGAGATGGCGCTGCGCCGCCAGCAGGAGCCGCCGTCCTTCCCGGTGGGCTTCGACACCATCTTCGAAGGCCGCATCGAGTTCCGCCACCTCGAGCCCGGCGTGACGCACGACGTGGCCGGCCTGCGCGTGAGCACCATGCTGCAGCGCCACACCGGCGATTCGTACGGCTACCGCTTCGAGGCGCAGGGCAAGGTGCTGGTCTACAGCACCGATTCCGAGCATCCGCTGGCCGACCCGGCGCACACCGAACGCTTCGTGCACTTCTTTCGCGACGCCGACCTGGTGATCTTCGACGCCATGTACTCGCTGGCCGATGCCATCTCGGTCAAGGCCGACTGGGGCCATTCCAGCAATGTGGTGGGCGTCGAGCTGTGTCAGCTGGCCGGCGTGCGCCACCTGTGCATGACGCACCACGAGCCGGTGTTCGACGACGCGGCCATCGAGGCCATGCTGGCCGAAACCAGGCGGCTCGAGGAAATCACCCGCAGCGCAGCGCCGCTGCAGGTCAGCGCCGCCTACGACGGGCTGGAAATCGCCTTGTGAGCACGGCCGGTTCGCAAGAGCCGGCCAGCGAGCGCCCGGACCGCGTGCGCCTGATCGGCGCTGCACTGCTGCTGGCGCTGGTGCTGTTCGTGGCTTTCAGGGGGCCGTGGGTCGAGCGGCTGCAGGCGGCCTGGTTCGACGTCCATCAGTCGTTGTGGCCGCGCCAGGTGGCGACGCTGCCGGTGACGGTGGTGGCCATCGACCAGAAGAGCCTGCTCGAGATCGGCCAGTGGCCCTGGCCGCGCAACGTGCTGGCGCGGCTGCTGCGCGTGATCCACCGCGCCGAGCCAGCGGCCATCGGCATCAACATCCTGATGCCCGAGCCCGATGCGCTGTCGCCCGAGCGGCTGCTGGCCCAGGCGCAGGTGGAGGACCGCATGCTGGCCGAGGCGCTGCGCGCGCTGCCCACGCACGATGCGCAGCTGGCCAAGGCCGTCGCGGCGGTACCGGCCGTGCTCGTGGTGGCCGGCACGGCCGAGCCGACGCGCCAGACGCTGCGCGCCGCGCCGGTCACGGTGCACGGCATGGCACCGCCCTCCAGCGACGCCACCGCAACGCGCTTGGCACTGCCCGAATACCCTGGCGCCGTGACCAGCATCGACGAACTCGACAGCCGGGCCGGCGGCTGGGGGCTGATCTCGGCCGAGAGTTCGCGCGGCGTGATCCGCCGCATGCCCACAGTGGCCAGCATCGACGGCACGCTGCTGCCCTCGCTGGCGGTGGAGATGCTGCGCGTGGCGCAGCGCGCGCCGTCGCTGCGCCTGGCGGTGTCGGGCAGCGAGGTCCGCAGCGTCACGGTGGGCAGGCTGCACGTGCCGACCGAGGCCGACGGCGCGGTGCGCGTGCACTTTTCGCCGCACCTGGCGCAGCGCTTCGTCTCGGCGGTGGACGTGCTCGACGGCCAGGTGCGCGAATCCGAGCTGCGCGGCCAGCTGGTGCTGATCGGGCTGACCGGCGTGGCGCTGCAGGAGTACCAGAACACCCCGATCGGCCAACGCATGTCCGGCAGCGAGATCCAGGCGCAGCTGATGGAGAACCTGCTCGACGGCTCGATGTTGCAGCGCCCCGCCTGGGCACCCAAGCTGGAAGCTGCGGTGCTGCTGGTGCTGGGCGCGCTGCTGCTGTGGGCCGTGCCGCGCTGGCGCACCTACCCTGCCGCACTGCTGCTGCTGGCCTGCGTGGCGCTGCCGATCCTGCTGGCCTTCGGCGCCTTCCGCTGGCACCAGCTGCTGTTCGACGCGTTGACGCCGTCCTTGAGCCTGCTGCTGTTCTTCGGCGTGCTGCTGCTGCTGACGCTGGCCGAATCCACCCAGCACGAACGCAGGCTGCAGCAACTGGTGCAGGCGCAGCGCGAGGACGGCGCGCGCCTGGCCGGCGAGCTGCAGGCCGCGCAGCAGGTGCAGACGGCCAACCTGCCGCGACCCGAGACGCTGCACGGCGACCCGCGCGTCGAGCTGCACACCACGCTGCAGCCGGCGCGCGAGGTCGGCGGCGACCTGTACGACTTCTTCATGCTCGACGAGCGGCGGCTGTTCTTGCTGATCGGCGACGTGGCCGGCAAGGGGCTGTCGGCATCGATCTTCATGGCGGTGAGCAAGGCGCTGTACAAGAGCGCGATGCTGCGCACGCCCGAGGCCGACATCGGTGCGATCATGGTCGTGGCCAACCACGAAGTCTCGCGTGACAACCCGGGCAATCTGTTCGTGACCTGCTTCGCCGCCATCCTGGACCTGGAAAGCGGTGAGTTGCACTACTGCAATGCCGGCCACGACAACCCTTACCGGCTGCATGCCGGCTACGACGCGCCGCGGCGCATAGCCGACGGCGACGGCCCGCCGCTGTGCGCGATGCCGGATTTCGACTACCGCGGCGCCCGCACCCGGCTGCTGCCGGGCGAGCTGCTGTGCCTGATGACCGACGGCGTGACCGAGGCGCAGACGCCCGATGGCCAGCTCTACGGCAACCAGCGGCTGCAGCACCTGTTGCTGGAGCTGCAGCGCCGCGGCGCCACGGCGCGCGAGTTGGTCGAAGCGCTGCGCTCGGATGTCAGCGCCTTCGCGGCCGGCGCTGAAGCCGCCGACGACCTGACGATCCTGGCGCTGCGCTGGCATGGCCCGGCAGGAGCGGCAGGGTGAAGCTAGCGCACCAGGATCTCCACGCGCCGGTTGCGCGGCTCGGTCACGTTGTCGGCGGTGGGCACAATCGGCTCGCGCTCGCCGCGGCCGACGACGACCACGTTCTCGATCTGGATGCCACGCGCCAGCAGCGCCTTGCGCACCACCTCGCCGCGCTGCTTGGACAGCAGATCGTTGAAGGCATCGGTGCCCACGGTGTCGGTGTGACCGATGACCAGTACGTCGGGCACGGGCCGTTTGGCGATCTCGGCGAGCACGCTGTCGATGACACGTTTGGACTCGTCCGTGAACTCGTCCTTGCCCTCGATGAAATACAGCGTGAACTGCTGCGGCGGCAGCGGCCGCGCCGCCAGCGCATCGCCGAACTGCGAGCGCACCTGCTCGGCACTGGAGCTGGCCTTGAGCGGGCCCTTGCTGGTGAGCTCGGCGGCGGCGTAGGGCTTGTCGAGCAGCAGTTCGCCGCCGTCCTGCTTGACCAGCACGGCCGTGTCGCGGCCGTCCGGGTCGGGCAGCAGCACCACGCTGCCCTGCGGCTTGGTGGCACAGCCCGCGAGCAATGCCGCCAGCAGCAGCGCCGCGCCGGCGCGGCAGACGCTATTCACCCGCCGAGACCACGAAGTCGGTGCCGCGCACGCCCAGCTGCGCCGACGGCGTGCGTACCGTCATCGCCTGCGGCGACTGCTTGGCGATGCGCCCGGACACCACGGCCAGCGTGCCGCGCTGCAGTTGCGCGTCGAAGCGGCCCTGGCTGGTGGTGGCGTCGAAGTCGAAGCGCTCCAGCGACAGGATGCTGTTCGGCCCGGCCGAGAGCAGGGAGTTGTCGCGCATGGTGATGCCCACCGAACCGTCGGCGCCGGTCTTCAGCGTGTCGGCCAACTCCAGTTGCATGCCGACCTCGGCCGGCAGCAGCTGGCCCTTGCGCTCCACCGACACCTGGCCCTTGCGGGTCTTGATCTGGCCGATCTCGGCCACGGCCGGCAGGGCCACGGTCAGCGCCAGCGCCAGCCAGGCGCTGCGGGTCAAGCGCAGGCGCGGAAACACGGTGTTCATGGTCTTCTCCTGGTCTGGACGACGTCACCCGCCGCCGGCATGCCGCCCGAAGCTTAACCTGCGCACTTGATGGACGCCGACGCACCCCAGCGCTTGCGCGCGCGCATGGAGGACCTGCAGGTCGCGCGGGCCCTGGCCGAGGCCGTCTGCGCCCGGCAGGGCGTGGCGGCGGGCGACACGCTGCGCCTGGTGTTGGTGTTAGAGGAACTGTTCACCAACACGGTGATGCACGGTCACCGACGCGATTGCGACGCGCCGGTGCTGATCGGCCTGCAGGCCAGCGAGACGCACCTGCATCTGCGCTACGCGGATGACGCACCGCCCTTCGATCCGCTGCACTACCTGAAAACCGCCTCGAGCGAAGAAGATGTCGAGCGCGAGCACCCTGGCGGCTGGGGGTTGCGACTCGTGGCCGAGATGACGGAGCGCTTCGACTACGCCCACGTGGGCGGCTTCAACCACCTGACGCTGGCACTCAAGCGCGGTGGCTGACGCGCCGTGCAGCGGCAGGCGCTGACGCTATGGCTCCAAGCCCAGGTGCGCGAGCAGGCCGTCGCAGGCGTCCTCGATCAGGTCGAGCACATGCTCGAAGTCGGCCGCCTCGCCGTGGTACGGGTCGGGCACCGCCATCGCGTCGTGCCTGCGGCAGAAGTCGGTCAGCAGGCGCAGCTTGTGCGCCTGCGGCGGCGGGCACAGCTGGGTGGCGCGCAGCAGATGGCCGTCGTCCATGACCAGCACCCAATCGGCACGATCGAAATCGCCACGGCTGAAATGCCGTGCGCGCAGGTCGCTCATGTCGTAACCACGTTGCCGCGCATGGCGAAGGCTGCGCGCATCGGGCGGATCACCGGCATGCCAGGCTTCCAGACCAGCGGACCCGACGCTCAGCCGGTCGCCCAGACCCAGCGCGGCGATGCGCTGGCGCAGCACGGCGTGCGCGGTCGGGCTGCGGCAGATGTTGCCGGTGCAGACGAAGACGACGTGCTGCGGCTTCAGCACACCAGCAGCGCGCGGAAGTCGTTGACGTTGGTGAAGGTCGGCCCGGGCACCACCAGGTCGCCCAGCGCGTGGAAGAAGCTGTAGGCGTCGTTGCGGTCCAGGTACTCGCCGGCCTTCATGCCTGCGGCCAGCGCGCGCGCCAGCGTATCCGGCGTGACGATCGCGCCGGCGTTGTCCTCGATGCCGTCGATGCCGTCGGTGTCGGCGGCCAGCACGTGCACGCCAGGCTGGCCCTGCAGCGCGATGGCGCAGCCGAGCAGGAACTCGCCGGCACGGCCGCCGCGGCCGCCTTTGGACTTGACGGTGACCGTGGTCTCGCCGCCGCTGAGGATGACGCAAGGCTTGGCAAAGGGTGTGCCGCGCCGCGCCACCGCGCGGGCCAGGGCGGCATGCACCTTGCCCACCTCGCGCGATTCGCCCTCGAGCTCGTCGCTGAGGATATGCGCCTCGATGCCGACCGAGCGCGCCAGCTCGGCGGCGGCTTCCAGGCTTTGCTGCGGCGTGGCGATCATGTGCACTGCATGGCCGGCGAAGCGCGCGTCGCCGGGCTTCGGGGTTTCGAAGGCGCCACTGTCCAGGCCGGCGCGCGCAGCCGCCGGGATGGAGATGCCGTAGCGCTGCAGGATGCGCAATGCGTCGGCACAGGTGCTGGAGTCAGGCACGGTGGGGCCGCTGCCGATGACCTCGGGCGCATCGCCGGGCACGTCGCTGATCAGCAGCGTCACCACCTTCGCCGGCGCGCAGCGGGCGGCGAGGCGCCCGCCCTTGATGGCCGAAAGGTGCTTGCGCACGCAGTTCATCTCGTCGATGGCCGCACCGCTGTTCAGCAGCGCCTTGTTGATGGCGCGCTTGTCCTCCAGCGACAGGCCCGGAGCCGGAAGCGACAGCAGCGCCGACGCACCGCCGCTGACCAGGCACAGCACCAGATCGTCGACGGTCAGGCCCTGCGTCAGATCGAGGATGCGCTGCGCGGCACGCTCGCCCGCCGCATCGGGCACCGGGTGCGAGGCTTCGACCACTTCGATGCGGCCGGCCGCAGGCGCCGGGCCGCCCCCGGTCTGCAGGGCGCCCCCTCGGGGAGCAGCCGCATCGCGGCCAGGAGCCGACATCAATGCCTTGTAGGCCGGCGGCACATGGTGGTAGCGCGTGACCACCAGGCCGGACAGCGGCGCGTCCTCAGGCCACAGCGCGTCCACCGCCGCAGCCATGGCGCCGCCCGCCTTGCCGGCGCCGAGCACCAGCGTGCGGCCCTGTGGGGGCGGCGGTAGATAGCGCGCGGTGTTCTGCGCCGGCAGCGCGCGCGCCACGGCAACGTCGTACAGCACGCGCAAGAACTCGCGCGGCTGGGTGCGAGGGTCGAGTGCGGCACTCAAGCTCGATGTCCGAGGAATGCGCAGCGTGTCAGGCCATCGAGCGGACGCCGCGGAACCGGCTCTGCCGCTCCGCTGGCGTCGCCCCCTCAAGGCGGAGCGCCGAAGGCGCGGCGGCGGTGGGCCACATCATGCCTTGGCCACCTCGTGGTGGGCCATCAGCTCCAGCGCACGCACCAGCGCCGAATGGTCCAGGTCCTGCATGCCGTTGGCGGCGCAGGCCTGCATCAGCTGTGCGGCACCTGCCGTCTGCGGCAATGCCACACCCAGGGCGCGTGCGCCGGCCAGCGCCAGGCTCAGGTCCTTCTGGTGCAGCCCGATGCGAAAGCCGGGGTTGAAGGTCCTCTTGATCATGCGTTCGCCATGCACTTCCAGGATGCGCGAACTGGCAAATCCGCCCATCAGCGCCTGGCGCACCTTGGCCGGGTCGGCACCGGCCTTGCTGGCGAAGACCAGCGCTTCGCCGACCGCGGCGATGTTCAGCGCGACGATGATCTGGTTGGCCACCTTGGTGGTCTGGCCATC
>JAGTRL010000275.1 GCA_018261815.1 Pseudomonadota bacterium | reverse complement strand
ACACCTTGCAGCGCGTAGTTGACCTGATGAACTGAGATTTCAGACTTGTTGACCCTCGCTGCGACCTGCGTGGCCGACGGCGCCTTGGACTCTCCACAGGCCGTCAACGCGATGGCACTAGCCAGGACGGCGAACCTTCCCCATGCAAGCCGGCGGCGATGTGCAACTTGAGTACTCATGGTTGTGCGGTCGAGAACCACAACCGTGCATCGCGGCACGATTGGGTTGCCCGGGTTCCCCCAAAGCTTGAGATGTTACGACGGGGATCCGTCAGGGACAGTGAACCCGGTCACGCCACACACGGCCGCGAGCGTCGTTACGCCTCACGCCAATCGCACCCCGCAGCCAGGGGGTAGGCCGCCCCGCGACCGCGGGGTGCAAAACCGTGATGTGTCAACGCATCAGCCAGCCACAAGTTGCCCTCATTACTGTCCGGTTAAAAGTCGAACAAATTCAACTGCTTAGCGGCGTCGGGCAGGTTGATCTGGGATGCATCGGTCTGCACGGCGCATGAAACCTGGGTTTTCTCGAACACCGAGGCCAACAAGATCTGTAGGCATGTGTAGAGCGAGGCATCGAGGTGAAGCTCCTTCTTGACGATGGCGATGAGCACGTAGGTGGCCACGGCGCACCACACCTGCGTCTTCACGGCGTTCTCGCTGTTGCCGAGGAACTTCTTGGTGCGCAGGTGCTGCTTGATCCACTTGAACAACTGGGCGACATTCTGCCCGTCAACACCTCTCGCGTGACGTCGTAGTCCGCTACCGCTTTCACCCTCTTGTGGGTGAATGCCTTGCGGTCGTGCGGCTGCATCACGTTCATGACGAGCCCTGCTACGTCGTGCGACGCGCCGACGGGTCAACCGTATCGGTTCCCGCTTGGATGACCGAGATCGCCGCCGGCAACGTGCTGGTCGTCGCCGCGCCGCGCCTGCCGCTTGCGGCGTTGCTGGAGCTGCATCGCTGGGTATCGACGTTTCTATCCTCACGGGCTTGTACAGGCCGTATAGGAGAGCGCGATGCCACCACGCCCGATGGCTCAAACAGAGCTATTCGAAGACGCCGAGTCGACACCGCTGCCGCCATTGCAGCAGGACGTGCAGATCCAGTTGCAGCAGCAAATGGTGCAGTGGATGCAGGCCGTGGCTCTGGCGATCAACGAGGAGGAGCGCGATGAGCAAGATCACGGCTGAGCATCTGTCGCGCCGGGCCTGCGTGTACGTTCGCCAATCGACGCCCGACCAGGTGCAGAACAACCTCGAGAGCCAGCGCCGGCAGTACGCGCTGGTCGATCGGGCCCGACAACTGGGATGGCAGCAGGTCGAGGTCATTGACATGATCTCGGGCGCTCCGGTTTAGGGACGTCGCGCCCGGGCTTCGACCGATTGCTACGCATGCTGTGCGATGGAGAGGTCGGCGCGGTGCTGAGCATCGAAGCATCGCGCCTGGCACGCAACGGCCGCGACTGGCACACGCTGCTGGAATTTTGCAGCGTCGTGGGTGCATTGCTTATCGATGCGGATGGCATCTATGATTCCGCGCAGATGAACGACCGATTGCTGCTGGGCATGAAGGGCACGATCAGCGAGATGGAGCTGGCCAGCTTCAGGCAGCGGGCGCAAGAAGCGATGAAGCAGAAGGCCAAGCGCGGCGAGCTGTTCATGCGCGTGCCGATCGGCTACGTGCGGACCTTCGACGATCGCATCGAGAAGGATCCCGACGAGCGCGTGCGCACAGTCATCGATTTGGTGTTCGCCAAGTTTGCCGAGTTCGGCAGCGCTAGGCGCGTGTTCTTTTGGCTGGGCGAGCAAGGCATCGATATGCCGGCCGTAGCCAGCGCCGACAGCAGCGAACGCGTCGTTTGGAAGGCACCGCGCTACCACAGCCTGTTGAGCCTGCTGCAGAACCCGGTCTATGCCGGTGTCTACGCATACGGCCGCAGCAAGACCAGCGTGCGAATCGAACACGGCCGCAAGCGCGTCGTGCGCACCCGTCATCGCATGGCCGATGACTGGGCGGTGATGCTGCCCGAGCACCACGAGGGCTACATCGACTGGGACGCGTATCGAGGCAACCAGGAGCTGATGGCGCACAACACCAACGGGCGTGGCGGCGCCGTGCGCGGATCGATCAAGAGCGGCAGCGCATTGTTGACAGGGCTGCTGCGTTGCGGCCATTGCGGGGCCAAGCTGTGCGTGGCGTACCCAGGGGCCACCAACATTCGCTATCAATGCACTACGCGCATTCTCAGCCGCGGGCACGCCTGCTGCGTCATGTTCGGTGGCCTTGGCGCGGATCGATTGGTGGCCGAGCAAGTGCTGCGCTGCCTTGAACCCTTGGGGCTCGAAGCCGCGATGCAAGCCATCGAGAACCTGCAAGGCGCGGAGCATGAGCGGGTCATGCAAAAGCGTCTGGCGCTGCAGCGGGCCCGCTACGAGGTAAGTCGCGCGCAACGACAGTACGATGCCGTGGATCCGGCGAACCGACTTGTCGCCGGCTCGCTCGAGAAGCGTTGGAACGATGCATTGGCGGTGCAGTCGCGGCTTGAAGAGGAGGTCGCGGATTTGATGCGACAACGTCCCGATGCGCTGAGCGAGGAGACAAAGCAAACCATTCTTGCATTGGCCGAAGATTTGCCGCGCCTGTGGGATCATCCCGAGACCTCCTATGAGGTCAAGAAGCGCATCCTGCGTACCATGCTCCAGGAGATCGTCGTTACTTCCGAGGGCGACTCGGTGCGCTTCATCGTGCACTGACTTGGCGGCGATCACACCGAGATGCGGCTGAAGAAGACGCCCACAGGTCGACATGGCCAGGTCACGAGCACCGAGACAATCGAGTTGATCGAATCGCTGGCCCGCCTACAGCCGGACGAGCGCATCGCGGCGACGATCAATCGGCTGGGGCACCGCACTGCGCACGCACAGACGTGGACTGCGGCCAGAGTGTGCTCAATCCGCAATGCACACGGCATCGCACCGTACCGTGAAGGCGAGCGCCAAGCACGCGGTGAGTTGACCGTGGATGAAGTCGCCGCAGCACTGCAGCTGACGCACACTACCGTGCTGCGGCTGATCAGGCAGAAGAACCTCGTGGCCAAGCAGGTCTGCCGCAATGCGCCATGGACCATTCTCCAGGACGATCTCGACGACTTCCTTGCCACCCGGGCTGAGCAAAGCCCGTCAACTCGCGTCTCGGGCCAGATGGTCCTTGATATTCAATGACATACGAAGGAGTGCAGTATGAAAGGCAGTCGAAGAACAGCTCGACCTGCCAGCGGCTCTTGTGCAGCGCGGCGATCGTTGGCGCCGGCAAGGTCGTATTGTTGGTCAGGAAGATCAGCGTCTTGCCAGACTCGGGATCCTTGAACCTGACACGGCGCAGGTGTTCGGGATACATCGTTGCCGAGTAGTGCCCGTTGAGCATGACCCGCTGGTCGCTGATGACGCCAGTGCTGCGGTCGGTGGCTGCCGAGTACACACGCCGGGCATCCAACGGGAACTTCGCGCGCGTGACGAAGAACGCGCCGGCCTGATGCAATGCGTGCAGCCTGGCGAAGTCCACGTAGCCTCGATTCCATCACGTAGAACGCACCGGCCTCGAAGGCCAGCAGGTCCAGCACGTTCACGTCGTGCAGCTTGCCGTCGCTGATGTGGATGAAGGCGGGGATGGCCCCGCGCAGGTCCAGCAGCGTGTGCAGCTTGATGGCTGCCTTGGTCGAGCGAAATGGCGCCCACTCGAACAGGCTCAGGCAGAGATCGATGGTGCCGGAGTCCAGCGCATACACCGTGCTGTCCAGATCGACGCCCAGCGCATCGTTCGCGTACAGCTTGCGCGCGCGGCGGATCAGCAACGCAGCCAGGTCCGACCTGATGCGCCAGTCGCGCGACTCGTTGGCATCGGCCAGCGTAGAGCGCTTGACCGCCGAGTGAAAGCCCATCGCGTACAGCTTGTGCGCATTGGCGGACAAGCTGGCCACAATGTCGCGCAGGCTCTCGCGCCAGGTCAGCTGCGCGAAGGCCAGCGCGCGGAACTGCTCGGCACACGACAGCGCCCGCACGCCCGAGTGCCGCCACGGCGTTGCACGATGCGCGCGAAGCTGGTCCACGGCACGATCTCCATGACCTGTGCGAACAAGGTCTTGCCGACGTACATGCGTGCTCCCCGAAGCAATCAAGCCACGGAAAGTACGCGGTTCTCGGCGATCAAAGCTCAAGTCGGCACCAAACGAAATCGGCCTACGACCCGCACCAGCGCTTGATCTCAGACTGTAGGCAAGTCATTTAACCGGACAGTAGTGCGTCTAGATGATGCGCAGTTGCAGGCGCTGGGCCGCACGCTGCTGCAAAGCCCGACCGAGCATGGCTTCGGCACCGAGTTGTGGACGCTCAAGCGCGTGGGCGTACTCATCGAGCGGCAGTACGGCGTCAAGTTCAGCCAGACGCACATCTGGCGCATCCTCGGCGGCCTGGGTTTCTCGGTCCAGAAGCCCGAGCGCCGCGCCATCGAGCGCGACGAGGACGCCGTGCAGGTCTGGAAGCGCAAGACCTGGCCTGCGCTCAAAAAAAGCCAAGCGCCAAGGGCGACTGATCGTCTTCATCGACGAGTCCGGCCTGAGCGAGCGGCCCACGCGCGTGCGCACCTGGGCGCCCAAGGGCCAGACACCGATCATCCAGTTCCACTTCAACTGGACCCACATCTCAGTGATTGCCGGCCTGACCGGCACGAACTGCATGTTCCGGCTGCACGAGGGCAGCATCAAGAAGGAGTAGCACGTCGAATTCCTCAAGGCGCTGCGGGCGCACCTGAAGCGGCCGCTGCTGGTCATCTGGGACGGCTTGAAGGCGCACCGCAGCAGGCTCGTGCGCGAGTACCTCGACTCGACCGACGGAGAAATCCATATGGCGTTCCTGCCGCCGTACGCGCCGGACTTGAACCCGGTGGAGTACCTGTGGGCCTGGCTCACGCGCCATGCGCTGGCCAACTTCTGCCCGAACAACCTCGATGAACTCAACACGACCGCCCGCGCCAAGCTCAAGAGTGCTCAGCGACGGCCGTCGATCATTGCCGCGTGCTGGGTACAGGCCGGTCTGTGGTGATGTCACCATTTACGGAAAGCTCAATAATCAGGACTCACTTACTCCCGACACTCCCTCTTGGAGAGGATGGCATGACCTCGCCGGTGGACTACGATTCGTCAACTGGTCGCGAAGGCGATACGAAGCAAAAGGGGGCGGCGAAAGCCATGCGCTACGTCGCGATGCAAGTGCTGACCTGGGGCACGATTGCCGGTGCCATTGGCAGCGCGCTGCTGTTGGCCGGGCTGGAAAACCCGGCGCCGCGCTACCGTGTCGAAATGCCCATGGCACCACCGTTGCCCATCGAGCCCACCCAGGCCGGTCGCGGCCGGTCCGCAACACCACCGACTGCGGCG
>JAGTRL010000274.1 GCA_018261815.1 Pseudomonadota bacterium | reverse complement strand
CAGGGGGCCGAGGTCACGCTGACCTCGATCTTCGCCGTCGACAAGATGCAGGCCAACCGGCATGAGATCGAGCAGGCCCAGGCCGAGGGCATCGCCATCCGCGGCGGCCTGGCGCCGCTGGCCGTGGTGCGTGGCGACGACGGGCGCGCGGTGGCACTGCGCGTGGTGCGCTGCGAGGCGAAGATCGTCGGCGGCCGGCTCGAGATCAAGAACATCGAAGGTACCGAAGAAGACATTCCGGCCGACCTGATCGTCTCGGCCATCGGCCAGGCGGTCGATTTCAGCGGCCTCGACGAATTCGACAACGGCAAGGGCGGCATCAATGCCGACCGCAACTACCAGGTCCAGGCCCAGCCGGGCATCTTCGTCGGTGGCGACGTGGTGCGACCGCACCTGCTGACCACCGCCATCGGCCACGGCGCGATCGCCGCCGACGGCATCGAGCGTTTCCTGCGCAGCGAGCCGCTGGACAAGCGGCCGAAGATCGACGTGCACACCTTCGACCTGCAGCGCAAGATGATCGAGAAGGGCTTGGCCTTCAGCGAGGTGCACGAGCCGATCCGCGGCACCGACCTCAGCACGGCCGCGATCCACAACTTCGACAACCGCTCCGACCGCTACGTCATCCCGCACGAGGAGTTGTTCCTCGGCCACTTCGCCTACACCTCGCGGCACCGGCGCAAGATCGTCACGCTGGATGCAAAGCAGGCGCTGGGCAACTTCGAGGAGCGCGTGCTGCCGCTGACCGAGGCCGAAGCCATCGCCGAGGCCAAGCGATGCATGAGCTGCGGCCAGTGCTTCGAATGCGACAACTGCGTTGTCTATTGTCCGCAGACCGCCGTGTTCAAGGTGCCGAAGTCGAAGTCGACCACCGGGCGCTATGTCGACACCGACTACGCCAAGTGCATCGGCTGCCACATCTGCAAGGATGTGTGCCCGACCGGCTACATCCAGATGGGGCTGGGTGAGTGAAGCCCATGCGGCGCAGCACCCTTGCGCGCCGTGCGGTGGCATGGCTGCTGCTGGCCGGTGCGGCCTGCAGCGGTGCGGCCCTGGCACAGAGCACGGTCGCCGGCCGCGTGCCCACGCCGGTGATCGAGAAGGCACGCGGCGAGTCCTGTGTCGCCGAACCGGCCTTCATGCGTCGCAACCACATGGACCTGCTGAAACACCAGCGTGACGAGACCGTGCACCGCGGCGTGCGTGACCCTCGCTCCAGCCTGAAGGGCTGCATCGAATGCCACGCCAGCAGCGCCACCGGCAGCGTCGCGGCGGCGCCGACCGACTTCTGCGCCAGCTGCCACAGCTATGCCGCCGTCAAGGTGGACTGCTTCGAATGCCACGCCAGCAAACCGAAGGCCGCGGCCGTGCTGCCGGCGAACCATCCCGCACACGCGCGACTGGCGGCCCTCTGGCGGTCCCTGCCAGCAGTCGGAGCAGTTGCGCGATGAAGCCCTCAGCCGACAGCGGCGCCAAGCAGGGCCTGAGCGGGCGCCGTGCCTTTCTCGGCCTGGCCGCGGTCGGCGCCGGTGGTTTGCTGCTGGCGCCCGGCGTGCACCTGATGGAGGTGGCACAGGCGGCAGCGCCCGGCACGGCGGCGGCCGGCGCGAACCCCAAGGTGCGCTGGGGCCTGCTGATCGACACCCGCAAGTGCGCCAGCGGCTGCACCGACTGTGTCAACGCCTGCAACACCGAGAACGGCCTGTCGGGCGGCACGACGCCGACCGACGCGCAGTGGATCCGCAAGATCGAGATCAAGGCGCTCAAGACCGGCCACAGCGCCTCGCTGCCGGTGATGTGCCAGCACTGCGCCGAGCCCCCCTGCGTCGACGTGTGCCCGACCGGCGCGTCCTTCAAGCGCACCGACGGCATCGTGCTGGTCGATCGCCACAGCTGCATCGGCTGCCGCTACTGCGTGATGGCCTGCCCGTACCAGGCACGCTCCTTCGTGCACGAGCCGCTCACCGGCCAGAAGCCCGAGGTGCCGCGCGGCAAGGGCTGCGTCGAAGGCTGCACGCTGTGCGTGCACCGCATCGACAAGGGCGGCACACCGGCCTGCGTCGAGGCCTGCGATCGCGCCGGCCATCACGCCATGCTCTTTGGCGACCTGAACGACCCCGACAGCGCCATCTCGCAGCGCGTACGCGAAGTGGCCACCATGCAGTTGCGCGCCGACCTGCGGCTCGATCCGGGCGTGCGCTACCAAGGACTGACATGAGCCCGCGCTTCGGCCCCGCGCACTACTACGGCCTGCTCGCACTCGGCGGCGCACTGGTGCTGATCGGCCTGGGCAGCGCGCACTTCATGGAAGTGCACGGCCACATCGTCACCGGCATGAACAACCAGGTGGTCTGGGGCCTGCCGCACGTGTTCGCGATCTTCATGATCGTCGCCGCCTCGGGCGTGCTCAACGTGGCGTCGATCGGCTCGGTCTTCGGTCAGACGATCTACAAGCCGCGCGCGCCGCTGTCGGGTCTGCTGTGCCTGGCCATGCTGGCCGGCGGCCTGATGGTGCTGATGCTCGACCTGGGCCGGCCCGAGCGCGTGATCGTGGCAGCCACGCACTACAACCCGACGTCGGTCTTCGCCTGGAACGTGCTGCTGTATTCGGGCATGTTCGCCATCGTCGCGCTGTACCTGTGGACGATGTTCGAGCGCTCGATGAACCGACATGCCAAGTCCGCCGGGCTGCTGGCGCTGGCCTGGCGCTTCGTGCTGACCACCGGCACGGGTTCGATCTTCGGCTTCCTGGTGGCGCGCCAGGCCTATGCCTCGGCGGTGCTGGCGCCGCTGTTCATCGTGCTGTCCTTCGCCTGGGGGTTGGCGGTGTTCCTGGTGGTGCAGTCGGCCATGTACGCATGGAACGCGCAGGTGCTGGACGCCGCGGTGCAGCGGCGCATGGCACGACTGCTGGGCGTGTTCGTCGTCGCCGCGTTCTACCTGGTGGTGGTGTACCACCTGACGAACCTGTACTTCGAGCGCCAGGCCGCGTTCGAGGCCTTCATCCTGCTCGACGGCGACATCTTCCCGCTGCTGCTGTGGGGCGGCTACGCGCTGGCCGGCACGGCGCTGCCGCTGCTGCTGCTGTTCCATCCGCGCCTGGCCGGGCCGCGGGCCACCCAGGCGGCCGCGCTGCTGGTGGTGCTGGGCGCCTTCGCCTGGCTGTATGTCTTCATCATCGGCGGCCAGGCTTTCCCGCTGGAGATCTTTCCGGGCTACACCGCCAGCAGCAGCTTCGGCGACGGCGCGGTGGCGCACTACGCGCCGCGCTGGCCCGAGTGGCTGCTCGGCCTGGGCGGCGTGGGGCTGGCTTTCGTACTGACCACCGTCGGGGTGCGCGTGCTCGACTTCATGCCGCAGGACGACTTCGCGGCGCTGAAGGCTGGCGCCAAGGTTTCACCATGAGCTCGGCTCGCCTGCTGGTCTCGGCCGCGCACAAATCCTCGGGCAAGACCACGCTCAGCGTCGGCCTGTGCGCCGCGCTGCGCGCGCAGGGCCTGCAGGTGCAGCCCTTCAAGAAAGGGCCGGACTACATCGACCCGATGTGGCTGGCGCAGGCGGCAGGACGCGACTGCTACAACCTCGACCCCTACCTGTCGAGCGGCGATGAGATCAAGGCGGCCTTCGCGCAGCATGCCGCCGGCACCGACATCAGCCTGGTCGAAGGCAACAAGGGGCTGCACGACGGCGTGGCGCTGGATGGCAGCAACAGCAATGCCGCGCTGGCGCACCTGCTAGGGTTGCCGGTGCTGCTGGTCATCGACGCGCGGGGCATGACGCGCGGCATCGCGCCGCTGATCCTCGGCTTCCAGGCCTTCGACCGGCGCATCTGCATCGCCGGCGTGGTGCTCAACCAGGTGGGCGGCAGCCGCCACGAAGCCAAGCTGCGCGCCGTGATCGAGCACTACACCGACGTGCCGGTGCTCGGCGCCCTGGCGCACGAACCGGCGCTCGGCATGAACGAACGCCACCTCGGGCTGACGCCCAGCATCGAACTCGACGATGCCGCACAGCGCATCTCGCGGCTGGGCCGCCGCGTCGCCGAACAGGTGGATCTGGCGCGGGTGATCGAACTGGCAGGTGAGGCCGAGCCGATGCCGGCGCTGCCGCGCGACGCGCGGCGCAGTGTTGCAGCCAGCGGGCCGAAGGTGCGCATCGGCATCGCACGCGACAAGGCCTTCGGCTTCTACTACGCCGAAGACCTGGCGGCGCTGCGTGCGGCCGGCGCCGAGTTGCTGCCCATCGACACGCTGCACGATGCACGCCTGCCGGCGCTGGATGGGCTGTTCATCGGCGGCGGCTTCCCCGAGGTCTTCATGGACGAACTGCAAGCCAACGCCAGCCTGCGCGCCGACATCGCTGCGGCCATCGACGCCGGCCTGCCCACCTATGCCGAATGCGGCGGGCTGATGTACCTGGCGCGCAGCCTGCAATGGCAGGGCCGCAGTTGCCGCATGGTCGGCGCGATCCCGGCCGACGTCAGCATGCATGCCAAGCCGGTGGGCCGCGGCTACATGCGCCTGGCACCCACGGCCGAACATCCCTGGCCGGCATCGACAGCGGCGGGACCTGTGCTGGCGCACGAGTTCCACCACTCCAGCCTCGACAATCTGCCGCCCGGCCAGCGCTTCGCCTACCGCGTCGAACGTGGCCATGGCATCGACGGCCAGCATGACGGGCTGTTGCATCGCAACCTGCTGGCCAGTTACGCCCATCTGCGCGACGCGGGCGGCAGTGACTGGCCGGCACGATTCGTCGCCTTCGTGCGCAAGCAAGGTGCGTCGCGTGGCCTCGCCACCATGGCGGCACGGCC
The DNA here is from genome assembly GCA_018261815.1 of Pseudomonadota bacterium. Classification (GTDB taxonomy): domain Bacteria; phylum Pseudomonadota; class Gammaproteobacteria; order Burkholderiales; family Burkholderiaceae_C; genus Rubrivivax. The sequence goes on along the minus strand of JAGTRL010000274.1, from coordinate 628 downwards.
GCCGTCCGAGCTGGCCGTGGCCGGCTGAACGACGCCCATGAACGCCGCCTTCACCCCGATCATCCAGCCGGCCGTGCGGTGGCTGCGCGTCGGCTCGCGCGAGATCGAGACCGACTCCGAAGGCTACCTGCGCAATCTTGACGACTGGAGCGAGGACTTCGTGCGTGCCCAGGCGCGGGCCGAGGGACTGGAGCTGACCGACGAGCACTGGCAGCTGATCCGCTTCCTGCGCGAGTACTACGCCGAGCACGGCGTGCAGGCGCAGGTGCGCGCGATGATTCGGCACTTCTCGAAGGCCTGGGGCCCCGAACGCGGCAACAACCACGTGCTGCACGAGATCTTCCCGCGCGGCGGGCCGCAGAAGCAGGGCAACCGCCTGGCCGGTCTGCTGCGCACCAAGGGCGAACACTAGGAGATGGCCATGTTCACTCTGACACGCGCCGCGGCGCAGCAGATCCAGCAGGCCGCCGCGGCCAGCGCCGCGCAGGACTTGGCCTTGCGCATCGCGGCACGTCAGGCGGCCGACGGCAGCATCGAATACGGCATGGGCTTCGACGAGGCGCAGGACGAAGACCTGCGCCTGTTGCTCGAAGGCGTGGCGGTGGTCATCGCCGACCCGCACCAGCCA
>JAGTRL010000273.1 GCA_018261815.1 Pseudomonadota bacterium | reverse complement strand
GCGCAGTGTAGTCAGTTGGCGGCGTCCTTCCAGCCCCCGCCCAGCACCTTGTACAGCGTCACCAGGTTCTGCTGTTGCGCGGCCTGCACGACGATCGTCGCCTGCTGCGTCTGGAACAGCGCGCGCTGCGCATCGAGCACGTCGAGGAAGCTGGACACGCCGTTGCGGAAGCGCAGCTCGGCCAGGTCCGAGCGCTTCTGCTCGGCCTGTGTCTGCGCCTGCTGCGCACGGAGTTGCTCGCCGTAGGTGGCGCGGCCGGCCAGCGCGTCGGCGACTTCGCGGAAGGCCACCTGGATCGCGCGCTCGTACTGCGCCAGCGCGATGTCGCGGTTGGCCTCGCTGACCTGCAGGTTGGCCTGGTTGGCGCCGGCATCGAAGATCGGCAGCGTGATGCGCGGCGCGAACTGCCAGCCGCTCTGGTCGAACAGATTGCTCAGGTCGCCGCTGGCCAGGCCGATGCTGCCGGTGAGCGTGATGCGCGGGAAGAAGGCTGCTTTGGCCGCGCCGATGTTGGCATTGGCCGCCTGCAATTGCCGCTCGGCCTGGCGCACGTCGGGGCGGCGTTCCAGCAGTTCCGACGGCAGCCCGGCCGGCAGCTCGGCCATCAGGCCCTGCGCGTCCAGCGGTCGCGGCGGCGGCAGGTCCGGCGGCAACGGCTGCCCGACCAACAGCACCAGCGCGTTCTCGCCCTGCATGCGCTGGCGCTGCAGCAGCGCCACCGCGGCGCGTGCACCTTCGACCAGCGTCACCGCCTGGGCCAGGTCGTAGTCGGACAGCGCGCCGTTGTCGAACTTCAGCTTCAGCAGCTTGAAGCCCTGCTCGCGCGATTCCAGGGTCTTGCGTGCCACCTCCAGCTGTGCATCGTCGGCCAGCAGTGTCAGATAGGTGTTGGCCACCGCGGCGATCAGGCTGATCTGCGCCGCCTTGCGTGCCTCTTCGCTGGCGAAGTACTGCTGCAGCGCCGCGTCGCTCAGGCTGCGCACGCGGCCGAACAGGTCGAGCTCGTAGCCGGTGATGTTCAGCCCCGCGGTGTAGGCGCTGCCGCCGGCGGCGTTGGGCTGCTCCAGGCCGGTGGCGCCCAGCAGCACGGTGGGGAACTGCTCGGCGCGCTGGATCTGGTACTGCGCGCGCACGCGCTCGATGTTCAGCACCGCCGTGCGCAGGTCGCGGTTGTTCTGCAGCGACAGCTCGATCAGCCGCTTCAGCCGCGGGTCGGTGAAGAACTGGGGCCAGTCGATGTCGGCGGCCGGCGGCGTGGCTGCTTCTGCGGCCGGCGCGGCGTCGGGGAAACTCGCCGCCACCGGGGCAGCGGGCCGTTCGTAGGGCGGCGCCATCGAGGCACAGCCGCTCAACAGCAGCGCCAGGCTCAGCAGACTGCGGCGCCTCATGACTGGCCCTCCGCCGCTGGCGCATCGACCTCGTGCGCATGCAGCTTGCGCTGGCGTTCGCTGCCCTTGAACCAGCGCCGCACCACCACGTAGAACACCGGCACGAACAGCACCGACAGCAGCGTCGCGCTGAGCATGCCGCCCATCACGCCGGTGCCGATCGAGCGCTGGCTGGCCGAACCGGCACCGCTGGCGATGGCCAGCGGCAGCACGCCCAGGATGAAGGCCATCGAGGTCATGACGATCGGCCGAAAGCGCTGATGCGCCGCCTGCAGCACCGCCTCTACCGCGCTCTTGCCCTGTGCCTGCAGCTCCTTGGCGAACTCGATGATCAGCACCGCGTTCTTCGCCGACAGGCCGATGATCGTGATCAGCCCGATCTTGAAGTACACGTCGTTGCTGTAGCCGCGCAACTCGGTGCCGAGCACGACGCCGAGCACACCCAGCGGCACCACCAGCAGCACCGAGAAGGGGATCGACCAGCTCTCGTACAGCGCCGCCAGGCACAGGAACACCGCCAGCAGCGAGAAGCCGAACAGGTACAGCGCGGTGGCGCCGGCCAGCCGTTCCTCGCGCGACTGGCCGGTCCATTCGAAGCCGAAGCCCGGCGGCAGCTGCGCGGCCAGCCGCTCCATCTCGGCCATCGCCTCGCCGGTGCTGACGCCGGGAGCGGCATCCCCCGCGAGGCGCATCGTCGGGTAGCCGTTGTAGCGGATCAACTGCATCGGTCCGGTGACCCAGCGTGTCGTCGCGAAGGCCGACAACGGCACCAGCTGGCCGCGGTTGTTGATGGCGCGCAGCTGCAGGATGTGATCGCCTTGCATACGTTCGGCGGCATCGGCCTGCACCACCACGCGCTGCAGCCGGCCCTGGCTCTGGAAGTCGTTGACGTAGGTCGAGCCGAAGGCGGTGGAGATCACCAGGTTGATGGCGTCGAAGCCCACGCCCAACGCCGCCGCCTTGTCGCGGTCGATGTCGATGCGCAGCTGCGGTGCGTCCTCCAGTCCGTCGGGGCGCACCCCGGCCAGCAGCTTGCTTTGCGAGGCCATGCCCAGCAGCTGGTTGCGCGCCGCCACCAGCGCCTCGTGGCCGTTGCCGCCGCGGTCCTGCAGGCGGAAGTTGAAGCCGGTGGCGCTGCCCAGCTCCGGAATCGGCGGCGGGCTCAACGGGAAGATGAACGCATCCTTCACGCCCATCATCGCGCCGAAGGTGCGTCCGGCCAGCGCCTGCGCCGATTGCCCGGGGCCGGGTCGCTCGTCCCAGTCCTTCAGCGTCACGAAGGCCAGCGCCGCGTTCTGCCCCTGGCCGGAGAAGCTGAAGCCGAGCACGCTGACCATGCTCTTGACCTCGGGCTGCTTGAGCATGAAGCCCTCGACCTGCTCCATCACCGCCAGCGCGCGGTTGGTGGTGGCGCCCGGCGGCAGCTGCACGTTGACGATGATGTAGCCCTGGTCCTCGTTCGGCAGGAAGGAGCTCGGCAGCCGCAGCACCAGCCAGATGACGCCGCCGATGATGGCGAGATACACCACCATCATGCGTACGCTGCGCTTGAGCATGCGGCCCAGCAGCCCTTCGTAGTTCTTGGCGGTGGCCGAGAAGCCGCGGTTGAACCAGCCGAAGAAGCCGCGCTTGGCATGATGGTGGCCGGCTTCCACCGGCTTGAGCAGCGTGGCGCACAGGGCCGGTGTCAGCGACAGCGCCAGGAAGGCCGAGAAGGCGATCGACGAGGCCATCACCACCGAGAACTGGCGGTAGATGTTGCCCACCGCGCCGGTGAAGAAGGCCAGCGGCACGAACACCGAGATCAGCACTACGGTGACGCCGACAATGGCGCCGGAGATCTGCCCCATCGCCTTGCGCGTGGCTTGCAAGGGCGGCAGCCCTTCCTCGCTCATGATGCGTTCGACGTTCTCGACGACGACGATGGCGTCGTCGACCACGATGCCCACCACCAGCACCATGCCGAACATGGTGAGCACGTTGATCGAATAACCCAGCGTCAGCAGCACCGTGAAGGTGCCGAGCAGCGCCACCGGCACGACGATGGTCGGGATGATGGTGTAGCGCCAGTTCTGCAGGAACAGGAACATCACCAGGAACACCAGCGCCACTGCCTCGAGCAGGGTCTCCACCACCTTGCCGATGGAGATCTGCACGAAGCGCGAGGTGTCGTAGGGGATGGCGTAGCTCATGCCCGGCGGGAAGTAGCGCTGCAGCTCGGCCATGCGCTCGCGCACTGCCTTGGCCGTGTCCAGCGCGTTGCCGGTGGGCGACAGCTGCACGCCGATGCCGGTGGACGGCTTGCCGTTCAGCCGGGCCGAGGTGGCGTAGGTCTGCGCCCCCAGCTCGATGCGGGCCACGTCGCGCATGCGCACGCTCGAGCCGTCGGCATTGGCGCGCAGCACGATGTTGCCGAACTGCTCGACGTTGGACAGTTGGCCGTCGACCACGATGGTGGCGAAGATGGTCTGCTCGGCCAGGTTCGGCAAATCGCCCAGCGTGCCCGACGACACCTGCGCGTTCTGCGCGCGGATGGCGCTGTTCACGTCGGCCACCGACATGCCGTAGCCCACCAGCTTGGACGGGTCGATCCAGATGCGCATGGCGCGCTCGGTGCCGAACAGCTGCGCCTGGCCCACGCCGGCGATGCGCTGGATCTCGGGCAGCACGTTGCGTGCCGCATAGTCGCCCAGCGCCACCGGCGTGTAGGCCGGGTCGGTGGAGGTGAGGATCGTGAACAGCAGGAAATTGCTGCGCGACTTGTCCACGCGCACGCCCTGCTGCGTCACCGCCGACGGCAGCCGCGGCGTGGCGCGGCTCAGGCGGTTCTGCACGTCCACCTGCGCCAGGTCCGGGTTGGTGTTGGGCGAGAAGGTCAGCGTCAGCGTGCCGCTGCCGTTGGCCTGCGCCACCGACTCCATGTAGATCAGCCCGGGCGAGCCGTTCATCTCCTGCTCGATGACGGTGAGCACGTTGTCTTCCAGCGTCCGGGCCGATGCGCCCGGATAGACCACGGTGACGACGATGGCCGGCGGGGCCACCGTCGGGTACTGCGCCACCGGCAGCTGCGTGATGGACACGGCGCCGCCGACGATGATGAACAGCGCGATGACCCACGCGAAGATGGGCCGGTCGATGAAGAAGCGGGCCATGGCGTGCGGCCCTTCAGCGGCTGGCGGCCGAGGCGGGGGCGCTGGCGGCGGCCGGCGCGGGCCGTGCGGCCGCGCCGGCCCAGGGCACCGGCTTCACCGGCGCACCGGGGCGCATCTTCTGGAAGCCTTCGACGATGACCTGCTCGCCGGCCTTCAGGCCGTCGAGCACGATCCATTCCGAGCCCGAGACGCCGCCGATCTTGATGTTGCGCGGCGCGGCCATCCCGCCCTCGCCGACGACCAGCACGCTGTCGCCCTGCGGGCCGCGTGTCACCGCCTGCTGCGGCACCAGCATGGCACCGGCGATCTGCCCCTGCACCAGGCGCGTGCGCACGTACATGCCGGGCAGCAGCAACGCCTGCGGGTTGGCGACCTCGGTGCGCAGCGTGACCTGCGCCGAGGTCGGGTCCACCGACAGGTCGGAGAACATCAGCCGGCCGCGCTGCGGCAACTCGCTGCCGTCGTCGAGCACGATGCGTACCGAAGACAGGTCGGTCGACGCGGCGGTGGCCGCCTTGCGCAGCCGCGCCACCTCGGTCACGGCTTGCGTGGAGTTCACGTACACCGGGTCGATCTGCTGAATCAGCGCCAGCTGCGTGGCCTCGGTGGCCGACACCAGCGCGCCTTCGGTCACCAGCGCGCGTCCGATGCGCCCGGAGATCGGCGCAGTGACGCTGGCATAACCCAGGTTCAGCTGCGCGCTGCGCAGCGCCGCCTGCGCCGCGGCCACGTCGGCCTCGGCCTGCGCCTGCGCCGCCTGCGCGTTGATGTAGTCCTGCGTGCTGATCGCGCGCGCGTCGGCCAGCGGCTTGAAGCGTGTGGCCTGCTCACGGGCCTGCACCAGGTTGGCCTGGGCCCTGGACAGTGCCGCCTTGGCGCTGTCCACCGCCGCCTGGTACGGCGCCGGGTCGATCTGGAACAGCAGCTGGCCGGCC
>JAGTRL010000272.1 GCA_018261815.1 Pseudomonadota bacterium | reverse complement strand
TCGGCGCCCTTCTCGATGGCCTTGTGCGCATGGGTGTTGTTGATGATGTCGTGCAGCACCACGCCGCCCCAGGCGTGCGCCGCCTGGTTGATCTCGGGCCGCGCGCCCAGCGAGCTGATGATGATCGGCACCTTGTACTTGGCGCACATCTGCATGTCGTGGTCGAGCCGGTCGTTGCTCTTGTGCACGATCTGGTTGATGGCGAAGGGCGCGGCCGGCTTGCCGGGGTGGGTGCGGTTGTAGGCCGCCAGCGTCTCGGTGATCTCGGCCAGCCACTCGTCCAGTTGCGAGGCCGGGCGTGCATTCAGCGCCGGCATCGAGCCGACGACGCCGGCCTTGCACTGCTCGATGACGAGCTTGGGATGGCTGATGATGAACAGCGGCGCGCCGATGATCGGCAGCGGCAGGTTGGCAAGGGCAAGGGGCAGTGGCAAGACGGGCTCCGTGGTGGGTGGGTCAAGATTGGGCCGAAGCAGTGTGCGTGGCACACCCCGGCGGCGCCTGTCACAGGGGCGACAGCCGCGCGCCTACAGCGACTCCACCGGCATGCTGGTCAAGCCCGCTGCGCCTTCGACGATGCTGTGGCGGATGCCCGGCACTTTGCTGAGGATGTGGTCGCCGTAGAAGCGCGCGGTGGCGATCTTGGCACGCATGAACTGTGGGTCGGTGCTCGCGGCCAGGTGCTTCTCGGCGGCAAGCAGCGCACGCGCCATCTGCCAGCCGGCCACCATGTTGCCGGCCAGCATCAGATAGGGCACGCTGCCCGCGAACACCTCGTTGGGCTGGGCCTTGGTCTGGCCAGCAACGAAGTCGACCACGTCGACGAAGGCCTGTCGCGCGGCTTTCAGGCTGCGTTGCATGATCTTGGCGACGTCGCTGCCACTGCGCTGCAGTTCAGCCTCGGTGGCCTCGATCTGCCCGGCAATGGCCCGCGCCACCGCGCCACCGTCGCGCGCCGTCTTGCGGCCCACCAGGTCGTTGGCCTGGATCGCGGTGGTACCTTCGTAAATGGGCAGGATGCGCGCGTCGCGGTAGTACTGCGCTGCGCCGGTCTCCTCGATGAAGCCCATGCCGCCGTGCACCTGCACGCCCAGGCTGGTGACCTCGAGGCTCATCTCGGTACTGTAGCCCTTGACGAGAGGAACCATGTATTCGTAGAAGGCCTGGTTCTGCTTGCGCGTCTCGACATCCGGGTGCGCGTGCGCCGCGTCGTAGGCGGCCGCGGCCACCGTGGCCATCGCGCGGCAGCCTTCGGTGTAGGCGCGCATCGTCATCAGCATGCGCTTGACATCGGGGTGGTGGATGATCGGCGCGGCCTTGGGCAGCGAGCCGTCGACCGGGCGGCTTTGCACGCGGTCGCGTGCGAAGGCCACCGCCTTCTGGTAGGCCCGCTCGGCCACCGCGACACCCTGCATACCCACCGCGTAGCGCGCGGCGTTCATCATCACGAACATGTAGGCCAGGCCCTGGTTCTCCTGGCCGACCAGGGTGCCGGTGGCACCGCCCTGGTCGCCGAACTGCAGCACCGCCGTCGGGCTGGCCTTGATGCCCAGCTTGTGCTCGATGCTGACGCAGTGCACGTCGTTGCGCGCGCCGAGCGAGCCGTCGGCCTTGACCAGGAACTTCGGCACGACGAACAGGCTGATGCCCTTGACGCCTTCGGGCGCGCCGCTCACCCGTGCCAGCACCAGGTGCACGATGTTCTCGGCCATGTCGTGCTCGCCGTAGGTGATGAAGATCTTGGTGCCGAAGATCTTGTACGTGCCGTCGGGCTGCGGTTCGGCGCGGGTGCGCACCGCCGCCAGGTCACTGCCGGCCTGCGGCTCGGTCAGGTTCATCGTGCCGGTCCACTGGCCCGACACCATCTTCGGAATGTAGGTCTGCTGCTGTTCGGGCGAACCGGCAGTGAGCAAGGCTTCGATGGCGCCGTCGGTGAGCAGCGGGCACAGCGCGAAGCTCATGTTGGCGCTGTTGAGCATCTCGATGCAGGCCGCGCCGATGGTCTTGGGCAGGCCCTGGCCGCCGAAGTCCACCGGATGTTGCAGGCCCTGCCAGCCACCGGCTCCGAACTCGGCGAAGGCCTGCTTGAAGCCGGGCGTGGTCGTGACCACACCGTCCTTCCAAGACGACGGGTTCTTGTCGCCCTCCCAGTTCAGCGGGTCGAGTACACCTTCGCAGAACTTGGCCGCTTCCTCCAGCACGGCAGTGGCGGTGTCGTAGCCGGCCTCCTCGAAACCGGGCAGCGCCGCGACGGCATCGATGTCGGCCAGCTCCTTGATGGCGAAGAGCATGTCCTTGACGGGGGCGCGATAGCTCATGGGGGTCTCCAGTGACAAAGCGGGCTCCGCGAAGGGAGCCCTTTTTGATGGCGGTGCGTGAGCCTACAGGCTCTTCACCAGTTCGGGCACCGCCGTGAACAGGTCGGCTTCGAGGCCGTAGTCGGCGACGCTGAAGATCGGCGCCTCCGCGTCCTTGTTGATGGCCACGATGACCTTGCTGTCCTTCATGCCGGCCAGGTGCTGGATCGCCCCGCTGATGCCACAAGCAATGTACAGCTGCGGTGCAACGATCTTGCCGGTCTGGCCGACCTGCCAGTCGTTGGGTGCATAACCCGCATCCACCGCGGCGCGGCTGGCCCCGAGTGCCGCGCCGAGCTTGTCGGCCAGCGGCTCGAGCACCTCGTGGAATTTCTCGCTGCTGCCCATGGCGCGGCCGCCACTGACGATGATCTTGGCGGCGGTGAGCTCAGGCCGGTCGTTCTTGGCAATCTCGCTGCCCATGAAGGTGGACAGGCCGCTGTCGGCCACGCCCGACACGGCTTCCACCGCCGCGCTGCCGCCGCTGGCCGCTGCGGCGTCGAAGCCGGTGGTGCGCACGGTCAGCACCTTGATGGCGTCGCTGCTCTGCACGGTGGCAATCGCGTTGCCGGCGTAGATCGGGCGCTCGAAGGTGTCGGCGCTGTCGACCTTGATGACGTCGGAGATCTGGCCGACGTCCAGCTTGGCGGCCACACGCGGGGCGATGTTCTTGCCCGAGGCCGTGGCCGGGAACAGAATGTGGCTGTAGGCCGGCGCCAGCGCCAGCACCTGGGCAGTGACGTTCTCCGCCAGGCCATGCGCGAAATGCTCGCCGTCGGCATGCAGCGCCTTGGCCACGCCGGCAATCTGGCTTGCGGCCTTGGCAGCCTCGGCGGCGTTGTGGCCGGCTACCAGCACGTGAACCTCACCGCCGCAGGCCAGTGCCGCGGTGACGGTGTTCAGCGTGGCGCCCTTGATGGACTGGTTGTCGTGTTCGGCAATGACAAGTGAGGCCATATCAGATCACCTTCGAAACGTTCTTGAGTTTGTCCACCAGCGTGGCCACGTCGGGCACCTTGATGCCGGCACCGCGCTTGGGCGGCTCGCTGACCTTCAGCGTCTTGATCTTCGAACTCACGTCGACGCCCAGGTCGACGGGCTTGAAGACATCGAGCTGCTTCTTCTTGGCCTTCATGATGTTGGGCAGCGTCACGTAGCGCGGCTCGTTCAGGCGCAGGTCGGTGGTGACCACGGCCGGCATCTTCAGCTTGAGCGTCTCGGCACCGCCGTCGACTTCACGCGTGATGCTGGCGAAGCCGTCGGCCACTTCGACCTTGCTGGCAAAGGTGCCTTGCGGCAGGTTGGCCAGCGCAGCCAGCATCTGGCCGGTCTGGTTGCAGTCGTCGTCGATGGCCTGCTTGCCCAGGATGACCAGGCCGGGCTGCTCCTTGTCGACCAGCGCCTTCAGCAGCTTGGCCACGGCCAGCGGCTGCAGTTCTTCGCTGCTTTCCACCAGGATGGCGCGGTCGGCGCCGATGGCCATCGCCGTGCGCAGCGTTTCCTGGCACTGCGTGACGCCGCAGGACACGGCGATGACCTCGGTGGCCACGCCCTTTTCCTTCAGCCGCACCGCCTCTTCGACGGCGATCTCGTCGAAGGGGTTCATGCTCATCTTGACGTTGGCGATGTCCACGCCCGTGCCGTCGCTCTTGACGCGCACCTTGACGTTGTAGTCGACCACCCGCTTCACGGGGACCAGAACCTTCATGTTGCTTGCTCCTGTGCCATTGATCCTCAGCCGCGAATTCTAGGCGGGTTGAACCCGCCCCCGACTCAGGCCGTCGCCTGCGCCGCCGCCACGCCGCGTGCCACGTTGACCTTGGCCAGCACGATCAGGCCGATGACGAAGAACACCCCTGTCGACAGGATGGCGATGCGGTGGTTGCCGGCGGTCATCAGCGTCACCAGCCCGTAGGTCATCGGCCCCAGGATCGCGGCCAGGCGCACCGCAAAGGTCCACAGCCCGAAGAACTCGGCGAGGCGGTGTTCCGGGGCGAAGGCGCCGGCCATCGCGCGCCCGGCCGACTGGCTGGAACCCATGCACAGCCCGGCCACCACTGCGGCCACCCAGAACAGCGCGGCAGTCGTCGCGGCCACGGCCAGCAGCGTCATCACGATCCAGCCGACCAGCGTGACGGCCAGCGCGATGCGGTGGCCGATGCGGTCCTGCCAGTAGCCGAAGGCGAAGGCACCCACGGCTGAAGCGATGTTGACCAGGAAGATCAGCATCATCGTCTGCGTCTGCTGGAAACCCAGCACCTGCTCGGCATAGACCGCCGCCAAGGCGATGACCACGGCAATACCCGACTGGTAGGCTACCGCGCAGACCAGCAGCCAGACGAAGTCGCGATAGTCCTGTGCATGGCGCCAGGTCTGCGCCAGCCGCGCCAGCGAGGCGCGCAGCCCGCTTTCACGCAGCGCCGTGGGCTGGGGCAGCGCGCGCTCCTTCAGCAGCGCGAAGGTCAGCAGCGAGGCCGCCGCATAGACCGTCGCGGTGATGAGCATGGTCACCGGCACGAACTGCGCCGCGGTCAGGCCCTGCGCCTGCGCCCACAGCACATAGCCCAGCGACAGGCCCAGCGTGAGCATGCCGCCGAAGTAGCCGAAGCTCCAGCCCCAGCCGGACACGCGGCCCAGCGCATCGCGACGCGCCAGCTCCGGCAGGAAGGCGGCGTTCAGCGACTCGCCGTAGCTGTAGAAGATGTTCGACAGCACGATGGCGCCGATGGCCAGCCACAGGTCGTCCGGCCCGGCCAGCGCCAGCAGCGCGGTGAAGAGCACGCAGCCGGCGGTGCTGAAGGCCAGCAGGCGCAACTTGATGGCACGCAGGTCGGCCAGCGCGCCCAGTGAAGGCATGGTCAGCATGACCACGGCACTGGACAGCGCGAGCGCACTGGTCCAGGCCAGCGTGGCCCAGGAGGCATTGGCCGCGACGACGCCGACGAAGTAGGCGTTGAACACCGCCGTCATCACCACCGTGGTGTAGCCCGAGTTGGCGAAGTCGTACATCGCCCAGCCGAACACCTCGCGCTTGCGCACGCCCGGGTTCAGCGAAGAGGTGTCGAACAGGGCCATGAGGCATCCTCGGTGGTGGTGCCCAGGACGGGAATCGAACCCGTACGGCCCCTCTCGGGTCCGGCGGATTTTAAGTCCGCTGCGTCTACCAATTTCGCCACCCGGGCGGGCCG
>JAGTRL010000271.1 GCA_018261815.1 Pseudomonadota bacterium | reverse complement strand
ATCCTGGCCGAGGCGGTGCTCGACGAGGCCGACCTGGCGGTGCTGTGGGCGCTGGGCTTCGACGGTGCCACCGGGCCGGTGCTGCAGTCCGTCTAGCACTCAGCCGATGTCGGCGACGTGCAGCTCGAAGTGGCCGGCACTGCGGTCGGCAAAGTAGCGCTGCAGCGTCTCGCGCACGGTGCGAAAGGCCAGCTGGTCCCAGGGGATCTCGTGCTCGTGGAAGAGCTGCGCCTCGATGGTCTCCGGGCCGGGATCGAAGCGCGTGTCCTGCAGCTTGGCGCGGTAGAACAGGTGCACCTGGCCGACGCGCACCACGTTGAGCAGTGTGAACAGGCCCTGCAGTTCGATGCGTGCACCAGCCTCTTCGACCGTCTCGCGCACCGCGCCTTCGGCCGTGGTTTCGCCCAGTTCCATGAAGCCGGCCGGCAGCGTCCAGAAACCATAGCGCGGTTCGATGTTGCGGCGACACAGCAGCACCTGCTCGCCCCACACGGGCACCGTGCCGACCACATTGAGCGGGTTCTCGTAGTGCACTTCGCCGCAGGCGGTGCAGATGGCGCGGTCGCGGTTGTCGTCGGCCGGAATTCGGTACTGCGTGGCTGCGCCGCAGACCCGGCAGTGCTTGATGCGGCGCGTGTCGAACATGCGTTGCAGTTTAGCGGGCCGGCGCACATGGCATCATCGCTGAGCCCGTGTACGGGCTTTGCCGATTCCGCCATCAAGGACCTGCCATGAGCTTCGTGCTGACTCCGCCCGTCCAGACCGCCGTGCCGGTGGCCGACGGCCGTTCGTTCCCGGTTCACCGCATCTATTGCGTCGGGCGCAACTATGTCGAGCATGCCATCGAGATGGGCCACAGCGGCCGCGAGCCCCCATTCTTTTTCCTGAAGCCGGCCGACGCGGTGCTGGCGGTGGCCGATGGCCAGACCGGCCAGATGGCCTACCCGAGCCTGAGCTCGAACCTGCACCACGAGATCGAACTGGTGGTGGCCATCGGCCGCGGCGGGCGCAACATTGCCGCTGCCGATGCCGCTCAACACATCTGGGGCTACGGCATCGGCCTGGACATGACGCGGCGTGACCTGCAGAACGACATGAAGAAGCAAGGCCGCCCCTGGTGCATCGGCAAGGCCTTCGAACAGTCGGCGCCGATCGGGCCGATCCATCCGATCGCGCGCACTGGACGGCTGAGCAAGGGTGCGATCACGCTGCATGTCAACGGCGAACTGCGCCAGAAGGGCGACCTGGGTGACCTGATCTGGAGTGTCGACGAGATCATCGAGCATCTCAGCACCGCCTGGCTGCTGCAGCCAGGCGACCTGATCTACACCGGCACGCCAGCCGGTGTCGGCGCGGTGAACAAGGGCGACCTGATGGAAGGCCGCATCGAAGGGTTGGGCGCGCTGCGCGTGGTCGTCGTCTGAACACGGACCTGGGAGGGCCGCCATGGAGCTGTACAACTACTTCCGCTCGTCGGCGTCCTACCGGGTGCGCATCGCGCTGGCGCTGAAGGGTCTGTCCTACGACTACAAGGCGGTGCACATCGCCAACAACGAGCAGTTCGCCGAGTCCTATGCCGCGGTGTCGGCGGCACGGCTGGTGCCGCTGCTGCGCGATGGCGAACAGGTCATCACCCAGTCGATGGCCATCATCGAATACCTCGACGAGACCCATCCCCAGCCGGCGTTGCTGCCGGCGGATGCGCCGGGACGGGCGCGCGTGCGTGCCTTGGCCCAGGACGTGGCCTGCGAGATCCACCCGCTGAACAACCTGCGTGTGCTGCGCTATCTGGTGAACTCGCTGAAGGTGTCGGAAGAAGACAAGGACCGCTGGTACCGCCACTGGGTCGAGACCGGCCTGGAGGCAGTGGAGCGCCAGCTCGCCGCCCAGCCCGCGCGCTATTGCCACGGGGACACCCCGACGCTGGCCGACTGCGTGCTGGTGCCGCAGATCTTCAATGCCCAGCGCTTCAAGTGCCGCACCGACCATGTGCCGCAGGTGATGCGCGTGTACGACGCCTGCATGCGCCTGGACGCCTTCGAGAAGACCCGGCCTGAAGCCTGTCCGGATGCTTTCTGACGGCCCCGAGCCGCCCTTCGCGGCCAGCATGCTGTGGCCGCAGTGGGACGTGGCGCCGCGCGTTGGCGCGGTGATGAGCACCCGCGCCGGCGGTGTCAGCCGCTCCCCCTGGGACAGCCTGAACCTGGGCACCGCGGTCGGCGACGATCCGGCCGCGGTGGTTGAAAACCGCCGCCGCTTCGTCGCGCTGACCGGTGCGCAACCGGCCTGGCTTCGTCAGGTGCACGGCAGTACCGTCGTGCCTGCGCACGAGGCCGCCGCTGCGGACGAGCCGCCGCAGGCCGACGCCAGCTGGACCGACCAGCCGGGCGTGGCCTGCATCGTGCAGGTGGCCGACTGCATGCCGGTGCTTCTGGCCGCGCCCGGCGGCCGCGCCGTGGCCGCGGCGCATGCCGGTTGGCGCGGCTTGGCCGGCGGCGTGGTCGAGGCGGCGCTGGCGGCGCTGTGCACGGCGGCACGCTGCGAGCCGGCGCAGGTGTCGGCCTGGCTTGGCCCGTGCATCGGGCCGAGCCGTTTCGAGGTCGGCGCCGACGTGCTGCAGGCCTTCGGCGCGTCGCCGGGCCAGGCCGACGCGCGGCGCTTCGTGCCCGGTACCGACGCGGGCGGCGCGCCGCGCTGGCTGGCCAACCTGCCGCAACTGGCGCGCGACCGGTTGGCACTCCTGGGCGTGCGCCGGGTCAGCGGCGGCAACTGGTGCACCGTCGAGCAGCGCTCAAGGTTCTTTTCCTACCGGCGCGACGGCCTCACCGGCCGGCTCGCCGCGGCCGCCTGGATCCGCCGCTAGAGTTGCCTGCTGCCGTGCCAGTGCGCGCCGACGTGCACTGCGCCGAGCCGGAGTGCCCAGCACGTAGAGCACGATCGACAACGGCAGCACGCCGTACAGCAGGAAGGTGAAAACCGCACCGAGCACCGTGCCATTGGGGGCCAGCGCTTCGGCCAGCGCCATCATCAGTACGACGTAGATCCAGGCCAGGGCGACCAGGTGCATGGGCAGTTGAGAGCAGGAAAGGAAGGACAATGCCGGTCAGCCTGCGCTAAGCTAACGACGCAAGAATCGCGACCAGAAAAACACCTCGGTGACGTGCGGCCTGAGCCGCACCCATCGACTGCAAGACGGAGACAGCATCATGCCCAAAACCAACGCCTTCCTGCCGGACCTGGGTTCCGATGCCATGACGGCTGTCATGGGCGATGCACTGAAGGGACTGTCGGGGCTGAACCTGCCTTCGGATGCGCTGGTGCAACTGCAGCGCGACTATGTCGAAGGCGCGACCGCGCTGTGGAACCGCACGCTGAAGGGCCCGGCGCACGACAGCGCGGCCGCAGCTGCGCCCGCATTGGCCGACCGGCGCTTCTCCGCCAAGGAATGGGCCGAGAACCCGGCGGCCGCCTACACGGCGCAGATGTACCTGTTGAACTCGCGCACGCTGATGAAGATGGCCGAGGCGGTGCAGGGCGACGCCAAGACCAAGGCGCGCATCCGCTTCTCGGTGCAGCAATGGGTCGACGCGATGGCGCCGAGCAACTTCCTGGCGCTGAACCCCGAAGCCCAGCAGCTGGCGCTGAAGACCCAGGGGCAGAGCCTGGCCTCCGGCATGCAACTGCTGATGGGCGACGCCGGCAAGGGCCACGTGTCGCAGACCGACGAATCGGCCTTCGAGGTGGGCCGCAACGTGGCCACCACCGAAGGCGCGGTGGTGTTCGAGAACGAGTTGTTCCAGCTGATCGAGTACAAGCCGCTGGGCGCCAAGGTGTACGAACGGCCGATGCTGATGGTGCCGCCGTGCATCAACAAGTTCTACATCATGGACCTGCAGCCCGACAACTCGCTGATCCGCTACACGGTGGAGCAGGGACATCGCACCTTCGTCGTCAGCTGGCGCAACCCTGACAACTCGCTGGTCGACAAGACCTGGGACGACTACATCGAAAACGCCGCCATCCGAGCCATCGACGTGGTGCAGGAGCTGACCGGCGCCAGGACCATCAACACGCTCGGCTTCTGCGTCGGCGGCACGATCCTTTCCACTGCGCTGGCGGTGCTGGCCGCCCGCGGTCAGCAGCCGGCGCATTCGGTGACGCTGTTGACCACGCTGCTCGACTTCAGCGATACCGGGATTCTCGACCTGTTCATCGACGAAGCCGGCGTCAAGCTGCGCGAGATGACGCTGGGCGACAAGGCGCCCACCGGCCCGGCTTTGCTCAAGGGCCAGGAGCTGGCCACCACCTTCAGCTTCCTGCGGCCGAACGACCTGGTCTGGAACTATGTGGTCGGCAACTACCTGAAGGGCGAGCCGCCGCCAGCCTTCGACTTGCTGTACTGGAACGGCGATGCCACCAACCTGCCCGGACCGATGTATTGCTGGTACCTGCGCCACACCTACCTGCAGGACGAACTGAAGGTGCCGGGCAAGCTGACGGTGTGCGGCGAGAAGCTCGACCTGTCCAGCATCAAGGCGCCGGTCTTCATCTACGCCTCGCGCGAAGACCATATCGTGCCTTGGAAGGCGGCCTATGCCTCCACGCGCATCATGAGCGGCAAGAAGCGCTTCGTGCTGGGGGCCTCCGGCCACATCGCCGGCGTCATCAACCCGCCGGCCAAGAAGAAGCGCAACTACTGGACCAACGACACGTTGACGGGCGACGCCGAGGCCTGGCTGGCCGGCGCCACCGAGGTGCCCGGCAGCTGGTGGCCCGACTGGGCCGGCTGGCTGAAGCCCCTTGCGGGCGCATGGGTGGCCGCACCCAAGGCGCCGGGCAGCCGCAAGTACGCGCCGATCGAACCGGCGCCGGGCCGCTACGTCAAGCAGAAGGCCTGAAGGGTTTTCAGGGCGAACCCGCTTGACGCGGCAAGGTCGTCGGGCGAACCTCACACACATCAACCAAGGAGATGAGCATGGCAAAGAAAGTGGCATACGTGACCGGCGGCATGGGTGGCATCGGCACCGCGATCTGCCAGCGGCTGCACAAGGAAGGCTTCACCGTCATTGCCGGCTGCGGCCCGACGCGCGACTGGCAGAAGTGGCTCGACGAGCAGAAGGCGCTGGGCTACAGCTTCCACGCCTCGGTGGGCAACGTGGCCGACTGGGATTCGACCGTCGCCGCCTTCACCAAGGCGCGCGAGCAGCATGGCCCGATCGACGTGCTGGTCAACAACGCCGGCATCACGCGCGACCGCATGTTCCTGAAGATGACGCCCGAGGACTGGAAGGCAGTCATCGACACCAACCTGAACAGCATGTTCAACGTCACCAAGCAGGTGGTGCCGGGCATGGTGGAAAAGGGCTGGGGCCGCATCATCCAGATCAGCAGCGTCAACGGCGAGAAGGGGCAGGCCGGCCAGACCAACTACTCGGCGGCGAAGGCCGGCATGCACGGCTTCACGATGGCGCTGGCGCAGGAAGTCGCGGCCAAGGGCGTGACCGTCAACACCGTCAGCCCGGGCTACATCGGCACGGACATGGTGCGCGC
>JAGTRL010000270.1 GCA_018261815.1 Pseudomonadota bacterium | reverse complement strand
TTCCCGACCCTGCCAGCCGTCCTCGAGGCCGTGACCGCTTGCTTCCGGCGCTGGCAGCAGCCGAACGAGACCCTGCGCAGACTATGCTGCATCATTTAGGACGCTCTGTTTAGTTGCCCTTCTGCCCGAAGGTCGCGCTGCCACGCAAGCAACGCAGGACAAGTCCGAAGAGCTGCGACACCAGCAGCAGCTTTGCCTGTGACAAGATGGCGGCACTGCTATGGAATACGAGCGCCTCCAACGGGGCGTGTGCGGCAGGGCCTCGATCGCAGCGCACGACGCTCAGATCGACTGGCAGGTTTGCGGCATCACGATCGAGTTTGCGAAGAACCGCGGCCGACCCTCAACGGAAGTAGCAGCCCCGCAATTCACTTCCGAGAAGCTGCCGCTGAGCCATCAGAGCGAGGCAAACGTAGCTGTGGATGCGGACGCTTCAGCTGCGCCGCAAGCCGCTTCATGAACCCCAATGGGCTCATGACCAAAAGCGTTGTTCCGTCCCGCCACGGTGTCTTGAGCTTGAGCTCTACCCGTCCGGCGGCGTTGATCTGCACCAGCTCGTCGGAGAGCGCCGGCCGGGCTATGTTGCGGCACAGCTGCTCCGGCCACTTGCGGTCACGCGCCTCGAGCGCACGGTTCGTCGGCCATATGCATGCCACGCGCAAGGCGCTTGCCAAACGCCTGCTTGAATTGGACCCGCTGATCGAACGGCTCGAGTTCCGCCTGCCAGACAGCAGCGCCAGCCCGCTGCTGGCGCGGATTGTGCTGGAGGCCGGCGGCCGGCCCACCTTGAAGGTGGCAAACAAGCAGGAGATCGCCGAGCCCGCACGCACCGCGCAATGGCTGGCCCACTGGTAGGCCCAGCCCGCCATCCCGGCCGTTGGTCTAGACGCTGGCGCCCTCGCGCCCGCCCGCGCCCTGCTGGCCGCCTGCCGCGCGCAGGCCCCGCACTGAAGCGGCCTGGCCAAGCCGCTGCGCCTGGTGATCTGCGGCGTGCCCAATGTGGGCAAGAGCACGCTGGTGAAAGCCCTGCGCGGCCAGAGCATCGCCAAGACGGGCGATGAAGCCGGCATCACCAAGGTGGAACAGCGCATTGCCCTGCATAAGTACGCCGTGCTCCTCGACACCCCCGGCATGCTGTGGCCGCGCATCGATGTGGAGCAAAGCGGCTTGCTGCTGGCCGCCAGCGGCGCCATCGGCCGCAATGCCTATGACGATGCCGAAGTGGCCTTGGGGCTGCTGGCCCGGGCGCGGGTGCGTTCCCCCGCCGCTCTGGCCGCGCGGTATGGCGTGAAGGGCCTGGGCGCGTCGTCGGACGACGCCTTGCTGGCCGAGGTAGGCAAGCGCCACGGCGGCCTGCGCGCCGGCGGGCAGGTGGATCTGCAAAAGGCCGCCGAGCGCGTGATCAACGATTTCCGCACCGGCGCCTGGGGCCCGGTCACGCTCGAGACCCCCGAGGATTTCGCCCACTGGCAGGAAGCGGCCCGTGCCGCGCAGGCGCGCAAGGCGCAGGCCCAGGTCGCACGCAAGGCCGAGGCCGCCAAGGGCCGGCGCGGCGGCTGAAGCGTCAATCCGGCGGCGGCGGTGGCGACCACCATTGGTCGGCGAAGGCCTCTGCCTGCTCTTCCAGCGCCCGGCGCGCCGTGGGCGAGAGGTACCAGCCCAGGGGCACCAGGGCGCCCAGGTTCATCTGGTCGATGGGCCGCAGCACGGTGGGCGTCGAAGCAGCTGCCGAGGCGGGCAGCGCCGCCGCTTCCGCCTGCAGGTTGGCCGGTGCGTGCCGCCCATGCGCGCCAATGCCCGATACGTTCAGCACCGTGATGGCTGGGCCCAGCACATCGGCATACAGCGCCCAGCTCCGGCTTTGCGAGGGCAGGGCCAGGGTGTCGGCGCGGGTGAGCACCTGCCGCGCGGGCAGGATGCACGCGCAAGCCGGCCCGTTCTTCGCCGGCCGGTCGCAGCCCCGCGGTGCCTGGCCATTGCGGATGAGCAGCACCTCGATCGGCCTGAACTTCTGTGCTGCCTCCATGGCCGCGTGCAGGGCACGCCATACCGGCAGCAGGGCGACGGTGGCGCTGTTGTCGAAGTAGCCGCCGTCGCCGAGGTGGCCATCGACCTTGCCGGTGTCGGGCAGGTCGGCGGCCGAAACGGCACGGGCGGCATAGCCAGCCGCACCTGAGGCGGGCTGCACCGCCGCCAGCGGGTTGATGAGGGGAAAGCGCGCGGCCACATGGGCGCCGCCCACGAGGCTGAGTTCGGCCCCGAGCCGGCGCTGCACGTCGCGCGCCCCCGGGAAGGGCCCGGGCGCCACCACCACGCTGGCCACCGAAGCCAGCTCGCCCGATTCCACCCAGGTGCCATTGAGCAGCAGGTGCGGTTCCCACCGCCCGCCTTGTTGCCCGCCTTGCCGCCCGGCCGCGGCCAGCGGCGTGGCCAGGCCCGGCAGGGCGCGCACCCATTCACGCTCGAAGCCGGCGGCGCGGCTGAGGTGGCCGCAGGCGGGGTGGCGGCAGTACCAGGGGTTGGTCTGCTTTGCATCACTGGCCATGGGTACCGGCAGGGCGCGGGCCAGCACGTCTTCGAAGAACCAGGCCGCCAGCAAGGGGGACAGCGGGTCCACCTTGGCGAAGCCCTTGCGCACGCATTCGGCCATGTTCTTGTGCGTGGACGAGCCGGCCAACTCGCGCAGGCAGGCGCTGTAGGCGGCCAGGCCCACCGCGCCGCCGGAAACGCCCGACATGGCGAAGGTGCGCTGGCTGAATTCCTTGTCCAGGCCATGCAGCTGGCTGAGCACCTGCGCCGTCCAGTAGGCGCTGCGGATGCCGCCGCCTTCACTGGCTACCAGGTACACCGGTTCCTCGCCGGGCTTCAGGCCCTGTACCCATTGCTGGGCCTCTTCGGCCAGCGTGGGCACCTCTGTCGAAGCCAGGCGCGAGGTCGGGGGGGCGCGGTCCGCCAGGCGCAGCGCCAGCAAAGCCAGCAGCACCCCCGCCACCACAGCGCCCGGGCGCAGCCAGGCCCCGAGCCTGTTCAGCACTTTCCAAGGCACCTGCTCGGCGGTGAACAGCCACCACAGCGCGCCGCACAAGAAGGCCAGCCAGGCCACCAGCGCCAGGCCCTGCCAGCGCAGGGCCTGCAGGGCCGAAGCGTCGAGCGCGGCCGTGGTCAGCGGCAGCACATGGTTGTCGGCCAGGCCCAGCGGCAAGGCAGACAGCATGCCGATGATCACCACCAGGAACAGGCCATAGGGCCGGCCCAGGCGCACCTCGGCCAGGGTGAGCGCGCCGGCCACGCCCATCCACCACACCAGGGTCAGCGTCACCAGGGCCAGGGCGGCCGGGGCGGTGCTCATCAGTTCCGGTTGCCAGGCCATGGCCGCGCGCAACAGCAACACCCCGCCCAACGCCACCAGCGGCAGCGTGCGCGGCCGCAGCCAGGGCTGTGCGAAGTGCAGCCAGCGCAGGAAGCGCCACACCTGGCGGCGCAGTCGGCTCCACAAACTGCCGCCTGCAGCGGGCACCGGCACCTGGTCGCTTTCGTCGGCGCCCTGGAGCAGTTCGTACAGGCCTTCATTGCTGTTGAAGTAATCGGCCTCGCTCTTCAATGAAAGCACGCGGCGCATCATCAGGAAGGCCGCGCCCAGGCCAACGGCCAATGCACCGATGGCGCACAGCGTCAGCACGGTGTGGCGCAGTTCATCGGGCAGCGGGCCGGCTTGCGCAAAAGCCGCCGCAGCGTTGATGGCATCGCTGATGGCAAAGGCCACCAGCGCATACACGCACACCATGGGCACCAGCGACAAGGCGCGCGCCCAGGTGCGGGCAAACAGGCCCAGGCGCGTGCGCACGCGTTCCTGCGCGGCGGCATCGTCTTCGCTCATGCCGGCCAGCTTGTAGGGCGTGTCGCCCGCGCCGTCGCGCTGCCGGCGGATGCGGCAGCACAGCCGCGCCCACAGCCAGGTGGAATGCACGAACAGGCCCACCGCCAGGCCCACCATGAAGGCCATGAAGGCGCGCAGCCCCCAAGGCGCCACCAGCGCCTGCTCTTCCGTGCTGGCGTTCTCGGCCGACCAATGGGCCAGGGCCAGCAGCACGTCGCGCCCCTGGTCCAGGCCCAAGGTGAGGCCGGCAAACACCCCCAGCAGCACCAGCACGTAGCGCGTGCGCCAGACGATGGCACCCATGCCGCTGCGCAGCGCTGCGCGGCTGGCGCGGCCGTTGGGTACGCGGCGCACGGGTATGTGGTCGGCTTTCAGGTCAGCGCCGAAGAGCCACAGCGCCCAGGCGCCGGCCACCGTGGCCAGCGCCCACAGCGCCAGCCAGGGCTTGGTGGTGTGGGCGGTGGCCGCCCAGCCCAGGCATGCCTTGCCGGCTTCTGTATCGACGCACTCGCTGGCTTCCAGCACACCAAAGAACCCCCGGCCGGCCAGCGCCGCACCGGCCAGGAAGGCCGCACCCATCACCACCCAGGCGCGCCGCCGCCGCGAGGCGGCGCCATCGGTAGCAGCCACCCACATCGCCACGCCCAGGGCGGCCGCCGCGCCCAGGCTGGCGAAGAACACGACGGCAGGTACGCCGCTGCGCGCCGCGCCGCCGTAGTTTTCAAGCACGTCGGCCAGCACCAGGGCCAGCACCGGCAGCAGGGTGATGCGCAGCAAGTACTTGCGCATGCGCCAGCCCAGCAGCGAACGGGCTTCCAGCCGCGCGCTGCGTTTCAGCAGTTCGATCAGGCTGTGTGCCAACAGCAGCAGGAACACCGCGTACAGCGGCATGAACAGCCAGGTCTCCACCAGCAGGTAGGCGGCTTCCACATGCCAGCGGCCGCCATCGGCCGGCGTGGCGGCGTTCCAGGGGCTGGCGCGCCAATGCCACAAGGCGGCCTTGATGGAATCGGGGTTCGTCCAGCCCAGGAAATCTTCAATGCCTTGGCCGCCCGGCAGCTTCAGCGCCAGCTGGAAACCCATCAGGCTGAGCAGGGCCGCCAGCGCCAGCACGGCCACCACCGGCAGCGTGAGCGCGGGCCGCAGCGGCCGGCCTTCGGGCGGGGCGTCCGTGGCAAGTGAGATATTCATCGCCCGGGGCTCAATTGCATGATCTGGCGCGTTAGGAAGCCCAGCATGGCACGCCTGGCCGCTGGTCGGCATCCCGACGACTCGTGATATCCCGCGCGCTGTTGACGCGCGTCAACGGCGCGCTTTTACCCAGGTGCTGCCTGAAGAAGGCCAGCGTGCGTTCCCAGACCTGCTTGCGCGCGGCGGAATCAACGCGCGGCGTGGTGTCGTTGTTGAAGCGGCGCTTCGTGCCTGGGTACTGGTGCATCTCGAAGCGCGCGCCCGCGGCCTTCAACGCCGCCTTGTAGGCTGGCCAGGTGGCGTTGATGCGTTCCTAGAACAGCCAGCAGTCGTCTTGGGGCCGCTCGGTGGGGGACTAACCCCCTACACCACGCAGCTCACCTTCGCCGACCCCGATACGGTGCTGGCCCTGCCCAGGCCCGACGAGCAACTCGTGCTCGTGCGGGCGATGTATCACTACGCCCGGGCCACAGCCTTCGCACG
>JAGTRL010000008.1 GCA_018261815.1 Pseudomonadota bacterium | reverse complement strand
GCCAAGTTCCTCGGTGCGCGAGCCGGCTATGAGTCCTGCCAGCAGGCGGTGCTGACGCATGGCGGCTTCGGCTATGCCAAGGAGTACCACGTCGAGAGGCTGCTGCGCGAGGTGATGATCACGCGCATTGCGCCGGTCAGCGAACAGATGATCCTGTCCTTCATCGCCGAGAAGGTGCTGGACCTGCCGAAATCCTATTGAGAGAAAGCGCGAAGCCATGGCCACCGTCGAACTGCTCGCCCCGCTGCATGCCGAGATGACCGCCTGGCGGCAGGACATCCATGCCCACCCGGAGCTGGGCTTCCAGGAGAACCGCACCGCGGGCCTGGTGGCGGCCAAGCTCGAGGCCTTCGGCTTCGACGAGGTGCACCGCGGCGTCGGCCGCACCGGCGTGGTCGGCGTGCTGCGCGCCGGGAGCAGCACGCGGTCGATCGGCCTGCGCGCCGACATGGACGCGCTGCCGATCCTGGAAGTCAACCGCTTCGGCCACTGCTCGGTGAACAAGGGCGTGATGCATGCCTGCGGCCACGACGGCCACACGGCGATGCTGCTGGGCGCGGCGCGCTACCTGGCGGCAACGCGCCGCTTCGACGGCGTGGTGAACTTCATCTTCCAGCCGGCGGAAGAAGGCCTGGGCGGTGCCAAGGCGATGATCGACGACGGCCTGTTCGGGCGCTTTCCCTGCCAGGCCCTCTTCGGCATGCACAACCGGCCGAGCCTGGAGGTGGGCCGCTTTGCGGTGCGCGCCGGGCCGATGATGGCCGGCGGTGCCTTCTTCGACATCCGCGTGGCCGGCAAGGGCGCCCATGGCGCACGGCCCGAGACCGGCGTCGATGCGGCGCTGGCCGCGGCGCAGATCGCCGTCAGCCTGCAGAGCATCGTGGCGCGCAACGTCGCGCCGCTGGACACCGCCGTGCTGTCGGTGACACGCATCCACGGCGGCGATGCCTACAACGTCATCCCGCAAAGCGCCGAGCTCGGCGGCACGGTGCGCGCCTTCTCGGGCGAGGTCATGCAGTTGGTGGAGGCATCGATGCGCCGCGTCGCCGAACACACCGCCGCAGCCTTCGGCGCCCGTGCCGAAGTCGACTTCCGCGCGCTGTTCGCGCCCACCGTCAACGATGCCGCCGAAGCCGAGTTCGCCGCACGCATCTGCAATGACTTGGTCGGCGCCGACAAAGTGGACCGCAACCCGCCGCTGATCATGGCCTCGGAGGATTTCTCCTTCATGCTCGAGCAGGTGCCCGGCTGCTACCTGAACATCGGCAACGGCGCCGGCGCAGGCGCCTGCGAGGTACACAACCCGGCCTATGACTTCAACGACCGCGCGCTGCCATTGGGCGCGGCCTTCTTCGCACGCGCGGTCGAGACCCGGCTGGCCGCTGCCTGATGCCGAATCGCGGCCGAGGATGGATTCATCCGAGGCCGCCGCCGTAGTGGGCCATCAACACGGCCATCGGCGCCACCAGCACCAGCACCACCGCCTTCGCCAGGTCCTCCACCACCAGCCAGCCGAAAGGAATACAACCGTTGCCCGAGTCGGTCAGGCCCTGGTTTTCAGGCGCCATGGCCAGCGCCACCGTGCTGGCCAGCCCCACCACAGCGCAACCGCCGCGCCCATGGCCGTGGCAGCGAGCATCTGCATCACGGCGCCGGGCAATCCGAGGCGGCGCACTGACAGCAGATCTTGCAGTGAAACCTGCAGGCCCACGCCGACCATCAGCAGCATGACACTGGTCTCCGACAGCTGCGCGGCAATCTCGATGTCGGCGACGAAGCCCGGCGCGGCCAGGCCGATGGCCACGCCGGTCACCAGGTAGCCCACCAGCGCCGGCAGCTTCAGCCGCACGGCCACGAGGCCGAGCAGCAGCGCCGAAGCGCTGCGCGCGCGGGCCGATGGAGCCAAAGGGCATGTCGCCAACGCAGTGCAGGGCCTCGACGCGGGCCTAGCGCCACTCGGATTGGTCAGCGAACGCGGGCCGGATCGCGCAACGACTTCAATGTGCTGGAGGGTGCGGTGATCGATGCGTCGAATGGATGCAAACGCTGTCCGCCCATCTTTGAAAGAATGCGTTGCACGTAGTGACGCGTTTCGGCATAGGGCGGCACGCCCTGGTAGCGCTCAACCGCCCGCTCGCCGGCGTTGTAGGCCGCCAGCACGAGCGCCAGATCGCCTTCGAAATAGGCCAGCAGCCAGCGCAGGTACGCCATGCCACCGCGTATGTTCTGCGCCGGGTCCTGGATCTGGCGCACCTTGAAGCGCGTGGCCGTGCCGGGCATCAACTGCATCAACCCCTGGGCGTTCTTGGGCGAGACGGCCCAGGGGTCGAAGTTGGATTCCGTGGCCATCACGGCCAGCACCAAGTGCGGGGCCAGCCGGTATTCGGGGGCGATCAGGTTGACGTAGCGGACGATCGGCTCCGGCGCATTGGGTGGGGCGGGCAGTTCTCGCAGCGCGGCGACCGATCGGCCGGGTTGCGCCTTGGCTGCGCCCGCGACGCCTGCGGACGGCGTGGGATCGGATTCATCAGGCGGCCTCAAGCACGCTGGCGGCGCACCAAGTGGCGTGCCCATGGACGCTAGCATGTTCTGCGCCTGCACCATACCCTGCTCGGCGGCGGCCGCAAACAGGTGGGCCGCCTGGGCGTCGTCACGCTCGATGCCCCGTGCATTGGTCAACATCCAGGCCAGGCTGTACTGTGCCTGCGGGTCGCCATAGCGGGCGGCACGACAATACAACTGCGCGGCGCGAACCGGGTCGCGTGGCACGTTGTCGCCATGTTCGTAGGCCAACGCCTCCTGACGCCAACGCTGAACCTGGGCGGGTACGACGGGCCCTGTTTCGGGTGGCGGAGTCGAGGGGCGCGGCAAAGCGTCCAGGGTGATGGCCGGGGCTTGTGCGCGGACGGTGCCATACAGCAGCACCGTCAGGCAGAGGCCAAGGGCAATGGTCTGGCCGAATCGACTCGACAGAAATGGGTTGAACGACGGCGTACGCATAATCGGCAGGTACAGTCGCGAGTCTATCGTTGGCTCGGTGGCAATGACAAGCGCATCCGGGACGCCAAGACGCTACGCGGGCAAAGGAGGGGCGATGAACAGTCTGCTGATATGGATTGGCCGTATTGCCGGCCTGCTCGGCCTGGCCGCCGTGACCTGCGCCGTGGCGCTTCGTTTGTCGGGAGTCTGGCATGTCGGCGGACTGCAGATCGGCACGCTGATGAACGCTGGCGTGGCCGCGATGGTGATTGGTGCGTGGGCCTACGTGGCATCGATCGCCGAGCGTGGAGGATCCGGTCCGCGCTAATCGAGGGTCGGCGCGACACACGCTTCATCTGCAGTTGGAGCGGGCACATCGATTCGGCGCCGCTCTTGGGTCGCCTGCGCAGCGATGGCGCCTGTCATGCATGCCGGCGCTGGTGGGTGGCAGGCCAAACGCCTCGGGGCTCTTTTCGCTCTCGCTCGGCGGCGACATGAAAGCGGTCGCCATTTGTTCTTGACACGGACCGGCGTACGCGCGCCGGCCCGGTTCATTGCCGTGGCAGCCGGCGCGGCGCGCCGCCGCCATCCCATTGCCATAGCGCGCCTTTGGCGTCGAGCGCCAACGTGGCGCTGTGGCCGGCCGCGGTGGCGAGCACAGCCTCAAGCAGCATGCGCGGCTCGATGCCGAAACCCGCGCCCCACCCCCACATTCTGGCGTCGTAGCGGATCGCCAGCGAATGGCGCGAGCCGGTGGCGATGGCGCGCGCGCCGTCAAAGATCGGCCCCCAGCGGTCGGCCTTGTCGCCCAGGCCGTGCGAGGACAGCTGGCCGTAGCGGTTGCCGCCGGTGCCCAGCACCACGCCGTCGCCCCGCAGGTAGATTGCGTGGCCGGTGTGGGCTTTCACCGCCACGGCCTCGCCGGCGGTGGTGATGAAGTCAGAGCCGGCGGCGAGGCGGCCGTCGCCGTACTGGCCGCGGTGCGCCAGGCCCTTGACCCACAGCGTGCCGTCGCTGCGGACGTAGTAATCGGCACCATCGCCGATGCAGGCCGCCACCACGTCACCGGCCACGCGTTGCGGCGCGGCCTGAGCGCCATGCCACAGCTGTCGCGAGCCATCGATCGCGAACCAGCCCGATTCACCGGCCGCGAATGCAGGGCCAGACGCGACGGCCGGGGTGGGGCTGCTGGACAGGGAGATGCAGGTACCGCTGAGGAGGCAGAGGACGCCGCGCCGCCGCATGGCGAGCCGGCTTCAGGGCCTGGCGCCAGCCTGGCGCAGGATCTGGACGATGGCCTTCTGGCCGCGCTGTTCGGCATGGGCCAGCGGCGTCACGCCCTGGGCGTCGGCCAACTGCAACCGGGCACCCTTCGCCACCAGCAGGCGCACGATCTCGGTGTGGGCCGCACCGCCGTCGCCCAGAATGATGGCCTCGAGCAGCGCCGTCCAGCCGAGGCGGTTGACATGGTCGACATCGATCTTCGTCTTCAGCAGTTCGCGCACCGTCTCCACATGGCCGTGGTGCGCCGCCGGGATCAACGCGGTGCCGCCGTAGCGGTTGGTGCTCCTCAGGTTGGCGCCGCCGGCCAGCGTCAGCTGCAGGATCTCCAACCGGCCGTGCGCGCCCGCGTAGAGGAAAGGCGAGTCCTGGAGGTCGTCCTTGGCATTGACATCCGCTCCGCGCTGGATGAGCAGCCTTGCTGCGTCGACGCGGTTGGCGTGGGTGGCGGCCAGCAGCGCGGTGCGGCGCCGCGCATCGCGCAGGTCCACGGGCGCGCCGGCATCCAGCAGCCGGCGCAATGTGGTCAGGTCACCAGCTTCGGCCGCCGCCACCAGCGAGGCACCGTCCGCACGCGCCTGCGCCGACCAGACGGTGGCCGCAGCCAGCAGCAGGCGCCGTCTCATCGCGGCGCCCCGCCGTCGGTGAGCGCCTCGCCGTAGACCATGCGCGAGATGCCTGCCCAACCCGCCGCTGCTTCGCACATGCGACAGGGTCGCGAGGTGGACACCAACACGCAGCCCGCCAGGTCGCGCGTGCGCAGCCGGCGCGCGGCGTCGCGCAGCGCCTCCATCTCGGCATGCGCGGTCGGGTCGGTGGCGGTGACGACGCGGCTCGGCGCAGCGCCGACGACGATCTCGCCGCGCAGCACCACTGCACCGTAGGGTTGGTCGCCGGCGCGCACGGCCTCGTCCCTCAGCGCCTCGGCACGGCGCATCGCCTGCTGCAACGCTGTCTCGGCCCACGCGCTGCCGGCCAGCCACGGCAGCACGGCCATCAGAACGCTGCGGCGGCGCAGACCCTGGCGATGACGGCGCGAAGGCATGCTGCGATTGTGCCGCCCGCATCGGGCAGGGAGAATGCTTGCAACCGTGCCCGTTCGCTCGCGAGCTGGCAATGAACCGAAGGATGCCCATGAAGCTGGAGGACAAGATTGCCATCGTCACCGGCGCCGCCAGCGGCATTTGCAGGCAAATCGCCGTGACCTGTGCGCAACAAGCTGCCAAGGGGCCATCGCCTATCTCCGTGGCCAGGCGGCAGAGTCCGCGGTGATCGGCGCGGCCGGCGATGGACATCTCCATGGACGTGGCCAGCGAGGACGCCGTCAGCGCCGGCGTCGCGGCCGTGGTCAAGGCCTGGGGCGGCGATGCCGGCGCGCTGCACCAAGCAGCAGAGGCAGCAGTGCGTGACCACCATCCTGCCGCGCCAGGGCCAGTACGCGCTGGACTCCCAAGCCGCTACGGCGATGCCGCCTCCCGACCGCCGCATCGAGCGCATCGCCGACCTTCTGGCGCATGATGCGCCCGGGCTGACACCACCCAGGGAGAATCACCCATGAGCTTGAACGCCGCCACCGCCCGGTTGCATGCGCTGGGCCAGAGCCTGTGGCTCGACAACATCACCCGCGCGCTGCTCGACAGCGGCACGCTGCAGCGCTACATCGACGAGTGGTCGGTGACCGGGCTGACCTCCAACCCGACCATCTTCGACCAGGCACTGAAGGGCAGCGCCGACTACGACGCCGACCTCCGCGCCGGCCTGAAGCAGGGCCGCTCGGCCGAGGCGCTGTTTTTCGATTTGGCACTGCAGGACCTGGGCCGCGCCGCTGACCTGTTCCGCCCGGTGCACCAGCGCACCCGCGGGGTCGACGGCTGGGTGTCTCTGGAGGTGTCGCCACTGCTGGCCTACGACACGCACAGCACGCTGGCCGCCGCGCGCGAGCTGCACGCGCGCGCCGCGCGGTCCAACCTGTTCATCAAGATTCCGGGCACGGCCGAAGGCCTGCCGGCCATCGAGGAGGCCACCTTTGCCGGCGTGCCGGTGAACGTGACGCTGCTGTTCTCCACCGCGCACTACCTGGCCGCGGCCGAAGCCTGGCTGCGCGGCATCGAACGGCGGCTGGCGGCCAGGCTGTCGCCCGACGTGGTCTCGGTCGCTTCGCTCTTCGTCAGCCGCTGGGACGTGGCGGTCGCCGGCAAGCTGCCGGCCGAGCTGAACATGAGGCTGGGCATCGCCATCGGCCAGCAGGCCTACAAGGCCTATGGCGACTTCCTGGCCTCGCCGCGCTGCCGTCGCGTGATGAACGAAGGCGCCACGCCGCAGCGGCTGCTGCTGGCCAGCACCGGCACCAAGGACCCGAAGGCCCCTGACACGCTGTACGTGGAAGCGCTGGCCGCACCCTTCACCGTCAACACCATGCCCGAGGGCACGCTCAAGGCCCTGGCCGACCACGGCCGCATCGGCGCACCGACGCCGGCCGATGGCGGCGACTGCGAGGCCGTGCTGGCCGGCGTGCGCCAGCAAGGCATCGACCCGGACGCGCTGGCCGCGCGGCTGCAGAAGGAAGGCGCGGCCTCCTTCGTGGCCTCGTGGCATGAACTGCTGGGCGTGATCGCTTCGAAGACGGCGGCGCTGTCGTCATGAAGGTCCTGGTCATCGACATCGGCGGCACCCACGTGAAGATCCTGGCCACCGGCCAGACGCAGGAGCGGCGGGTCGAGTCCTGGCCGACGATGAGCGCGGCGCAGATGGTGCGCAGCGTGCGCGCGCTGGCCCGCGGCTGGGCCTTCGATGCGGCGTCGATCGGCTACCCCGGCGCGGTGCGCCACGGCGCGCCAGCGGCCGAGCCGCACAACCTGGGCAAGGGCTGGGTCGGCTTCGATTTCACGGCCGCCTTCGGCTGCCCGGTGAAGATCGTCAACGATGCGGCCATGCAGGCGCTGGGCAGCTTCGACAAGAGCAAGGGCACGCTGCTGTTCCTGGGCCTGGGCACCGGGCTGGGCACCACGCTGGTGGTCGAAGGCAAGCTCGTGCCGATGGAACTGGCCCACCTGCCGTACCGCGACGCCACCTTCGAGGACTACGTGGGCGAGCAGGCGCTGCGGCGCGACGGCCGGCGCAAGTGGCGCAAGCGCGTCGCCGACGTGGTGGCACGGCTGCAGGCGGCCCTGCTGCCCGACGACGTGGTGCTGGGCGGCGGCAACGTGAGGCTGCTGAAGACGCTGCCGCCAGGCTGCCGCGCCGGCGACAACGCCCATGCATTCATCGGCGGCTTCCGCTTGTGGCCGGCCGCCGCCAGCGCGGCCCGAGCGCCGCGCAAGAGCCCATCGAAAGGAACCCGCGCATGACCCCGTTGACCTCGGCCGCCGCCTGGATGGCGCTGCAATCCCATGTGCCCACGCTGAAGGCGCTGCACCTGCGCGAACTGTTCGCCGCCGACCCGCGGCGCGGCGAGCGCCTCACGCTCGAGGCTGCCGGCATCTACCTGGACTATTCCAAGCACCGCATCACCGACGAGACGCTGCGCCTGCTGCTGGCGCTGGCGGCGGAGTCGGGGCTGCGCGAGCGCATCGACGCCATGTTCTCGGGCCAGCGCATCAACAGCACCGAGAACCGCGCGGTGCTGCACGTGGCGCTGCGCGCGCCGCGCGGCGCCGACATCCG
This sequence comes from Pseudomonadota bacterium, assembly GCA_018261815.1. Taxonomy (GTDB): domain Bacteria; phylum Pseudomonadota; class Gammaproteobacteria; order Burkholderiales; family Burkholderiaceae_C; genus Rubrivivax. The sequence continues at coordinate 28,529 of JAGTRL010000008.1, read as the reverse complement.
CGTCGACGGTGTCAACGTGGTGCCCGGCGTGCACGAGGTGCTGGACCGCATGGCCGATTTCGCGCAGCGGGTGCGCAGCGGCGCCTGGCTGGGCCACAGCGGCAAGCGCATCCGCAATATCGTCAACATCGGCATCGGCGGCTCGGACCTGGGCCCGGTGATGGCCTACGAGGCGCTGCGCCACTGCAGCGCGCGCGACATGCGGTTCCGTTTCGTCTCCAACGTCGACGGCACCGATTTCGCCGAGGCCGTGCACGACCTGGTCGCGGCCGAGACGCTGTTCATCGTCTCGTCGAAGACCTTCACCACGCTGGAGACGATGACCAACGCGCACAGCGCGCGCGACTGGGCGCTGGCCGCCCTGGGCGGCGACGCCGCCGCGGTGGCGCGGCATTTCGTCGCGGTGTCCACCAACGCCCAGGCGGTGTCGGCCTTCGGCATCAGCACCGACAACATGTTCGGCTTCTGGGACTGGGTGGGTGGGCGCTATTCCATGGATTCGGCCATCGGCCTGTCCACCATGCTGGCCATCGGAGCGGACAACTTCACCGCCCTGCTCGGCGGCTTCCATGAGATGGACGAGCATTTCCGGCAAGCGCCCTTCGAGCGCAACCTGCCGGTGCTGATGGGCCTGCTGACGCTGCTGTATGCCAACTTCTTCGACGCGCAGACGGTGGCTGTACTGCCCTACGAGCAGTACTTGAAGCGCTTTCCGGCCTACCTGCAGCAGCTGACGATGGAGAGCAACGGCAAGCACGTCACGCTGGCCGGCACCCGCGTCGACTACGACACCAGCCCCGTGTACTGGGGCGAGCCGGGCACCAACGGCCAGCACTCCTTCTACCAGCTGATCCACCAGGGCACGCGGCTGATCCCCTGCGACTTCATCGCCTTCGCCAAGCCCCTGAACGTGCTCGGCAGGCACCACGACATGCTGCTGGCCAATGTCTTCGCGCAGGGCCAGGCGCTGGCCTTCGGCAAGACTGCCGACGAGGTGCGCGCCGAAGGCACGGCCGGGACGCTGGTGCCGCACCGCGTGTTCGAAGGCAACCGCCCGTCGAGCACGCTGCTGCTGGACGAGCTGACCCCGGCCGCCCTGGGCAAGCTGGTGGCGCTGTATGAGCACTGCGTGTTCACGCAGGCGGCAGTGTGGCGCATCAATGCCTTCGACCAGTGGGGTGTGGAACTGGGCAAGGTGCTGGCGCAGCGCATCGTGCCCGAACTGGAAAGCCCCACCGAGCCGGCGCTGGCGCATGACAGCTCCACCAACGCGCTGATCCGCCGCTATCGGCAGATGAAGCGCGGGTGAAGGCCCGAACCCGAACAAGGAGACCACGATGCAACTCGGAATGATCGGCCTCGGCCGCATGGGCGCCAACATGGTGCGCCGACTGATGAAGGGCGGCCATGCCTGCACGGTGTTCGACATGTCGCCGGCCGCGGTGTCCGCGCTGGCCCACGAAGGCGCCACCGGCGTCGCGTCGCTGGCCGACCTGGTGGCCAGGCTGGCCAAGCCGCGCGCGCTGTGGCTGATGGTGCCGGCCGCGGTGGTGGACTCGACCATCGCCGAGTTGCTGCCGTTGCTGGAGACCGGCGACGCGCTGATCGACGGCGGCAACTCCTACTACGTGGACGACATCCGCCGCGCCAAGGAGCTGGCGCCGAAGCAGATCGACTACGTCGACGTCGGCACCAGCGGCGGCGTGTGGGGCCTGGAGCGCGGCTACTGCATGATGATCGGTGGCCCGGCCGCTGCCGTGCGGCGGCTCGACCCGATCTTCCGCACGCTGGCGCCGGGCATCGGTGACATCGAGCGCACACCCGGCCGGCCGCCGGGCCGCGGCACGGCCGAGAACGGCTACCTGCACTGCGGTGAGAGCGGTGCCGGCCACTTCGTCAAGATGGTCCACAACGGCATCGAGTACGGCATCATGGCCGCGTACGCCGAAGGCATGGGCATCCTGAAGAGCGCCAACGTCGGCAAGCGCGAACATGCCGCCGACGCCGAGACCACGCCGCTGCGCGACCCCGCGCACTACCAGTACGAGCTGGACCTGCCCGACATCGCCGAGCTCTGGCGCCGCGGCAGCGTCATCTCGTCCTGGCTGCTCGACCTGACGGCCGCCGCGCTGGTCGACGACCCGGCGCTGGCCAAGTTCGCCGGCCGCGTATCGGATTCCGGCGAAGGGCGCTGGACCATCAAGGCCGCCATCGACGAGGCCGTGCCCGCGCCGGTGCTGACCAGCGCGCTGTACGCGCGCTTTGCCAGCCGCGGCGAGGCCGACTTCCAGAACCGGCTGCAGTCGGCGATGCGCTTCCAGTTCGGCGGCCACCACGAGAAGCCAGCCGATCAATGAACAGCCCTCTGCCCACCGAGGCCGATGCGCTGGTCTTCTTCGGCGCCACCGGCGACCTGGCCTACAAGAAGATCTTCCCGTCGCTGCAGGCGATGGTGAAGCGCGGCCACCTCAACGTGCCGGTGATCGGCGTGGCCAAGGCCGGGTGGGGCATCGAACAGTTGCGCGAACGCGCCCGCGACAGCCTGGAAAAGCATGGTGGCCTCGACCCCGACGCCTTTGCCAGGCTGCTGCAACTGCTGCGCTACGTGGACGGCGACTACGACGACGCCGCCACCTTCGCCGCGCTGCGCAAGGCGCTGGGCACCGCGCAGCGGCCGATGCATTACCTGGCCATTCCGCCAGCGCTGTTTGCCACGGTGGTGGAGCAGCTGGCCGCGGCCGGCTGCACACAGGGTGCGCGGGTCGTCGTCGAAAAGCCCTTCGGCCACGACCGGGCTTCGGCGGTGGCGCTGAACGAGGTGCTGCTGCGCACCCTCGACGAAAGCCACATCTACCGCATCGACCACTACCTGGGCAAATCGCCGGTGCACAACATGCTGCACTTCCGCTTTGCCAATGGCTTCCTCGAACCCTTCTGGAACCGCGGCCACATCCAGAGCGTGCAGATCACCATGGCCGAGGACTTCGGCGTGATGGGCCGCGGCGGCTTCTACGACGCCAACGGCACGGTGCGCGACGTGGTGCAGAACCACCTGTTCCAGCTGCTGTGCCACCTGGCGATGGAACCACCGGTGCGCACCGACAGCGAATCGATACGCGACGAGAAGATCAAGGTGCTGCGCGCGATGCGCACGCTCGCGCCCGCCGACCTGGTGCGTGGCCAGTTCGACGGCTACCTGGACGAGCCCGGCGTGGCCGCCGGCTCGCGCTCCGAGACCTTCGCCGCGCTGCGCCTGTATGTCGACTCCTGGCGCTGGATGGACGTGCCCTTCTACATCCGCGCCGGCAAGAACCTGCCGGTGACCTGCACCGAGCTGATGGTGCGGCTGAAGCGCACGCCCTCGGTGTACTCGGCGCACAGCCCGGCGGCCAACCATGTGCGCATGCGCATCAGCCCGGACATCACGCTGGCCATCGGCATGAGCGTGGTCTCACCGCGCGACGAAGCCATCAGCCTGCCGGTGGAGATGCTGGCCAGCCGCCACCCCGGCGCCGGCGAGATGGACGCCTACGAGCGGGTGCTGGGCGATGCGATGAGCGGCGATGCCACGCTGTTCGCACGCGAGGATTCGGTCGAGGAAGCCTGGCGCATCGTCGACCCGGTGCTGGCCGCCGACACGCCGGTGCAGCCTTATGCGGTGCACAGCTGGGGTCCGGCCGATGCACAGCGCCTGGCGCCGCCCGGCGGCTGGCACGATCCGGTGCCGGGCAACCCATGAAGCTCGAGGTGCTGGCCGATGCCGCGGCCGCCGCCGCCCGCGCGGCTGAATTCATCGCCGCCGAGGCACGTGACGCGGTGCGCGCGCGCGGTGTCTTCAGCCTGGCCGTCAGCGGCGGCAGCACGCCCTGGCTGATGCTGCGCGAGCTGGCCCGGCTCGACCTGCCCTGGCAGGCCGTGCAGCTGTTCCAGGTCGACGAGCGCATCGCCCCGGCCGGCGATACCGAGCGCAACCTGACGCACATCGGCGACACCCTGCTGAAGCGCGCGCCGCTGCCAGCCGCGCAGGTGCATGCCATGCTGGTCAACGACGCCGACCTGGAGGCCGCCGCCGCACGCTATGCGCAGATGCTGCAGCGCATCGCCGGCAGCCCGGCCGTGCTCGACCTGGTGCACCTGGGGCTGGGCCCTGATGGCCACACCGCGTCGCTGGTGCCGGGCGATGCGGTGCTGGGCGTGACCGATGCCGACGTGGCGCTGACCGCGTCGTACATGGGCCGGCGCCGCATGACGCTGACCTACCCGATGCTCAACCGCGCGCGCCACGTGCTGTGGCTGGCCACCGGCGCCGACAAGCGCGCGATGGTCACAAGGCTGCGTGCCGGCGATGCGGCCATCCCCGCCGGCCGCGTCGATGCGCGGCATGCGCGGCTGTTCACCGACCGTGCGGCCGTGCTACCGGCATGACGACGCCCACTGCCGAAGACCAACGCCTGGCCGACGCGCGCGAGCGCGGCGTGCCCTGGCGCCGCTGGGGCCCCTATGTCAGCGAGCGCCAGTGGGGCACGGTGCGCGAGGACTACAGCGCCGACGGCAACGCCTGGAACTACCTGACGCACGAGCAGGCCCGCGCGCGCGCCTACCGCTGGGGCGAGGACGGCATTGCTGGCATCAGCGACGACGCCCAGCGCCTGTGTTTCGCCCTGACGCTGTGGAACGGCGTGGACCCGATCCTGAAGGAGCGCCTCTTCGGCCTGACCGGCCCCGAGGGCAACCATGGCGAGGACGTGAAGGAGTACTACTTCCACCTCGACAACACGCCCACGCACGCGTACATGAAGTACCTGTACAAGTACCCGCAGCGGGCCTTTCCCTACGAGCAGTTGCGGCAGGAAAACCGCCGCCGCGGCCGCGACCAGCCCGAGTACGAACTGCTCGACACCGGCATCTTCGACGACGACCGCTACTTCGACGTGTTCGTCGAATACGCCAAGGACAGCCCCGATCAGATGCTGGTGCGCATCAGCGCCATCAACCGCGGCCCCGAGGCTGCGCCGCTGCACCTGCTGCCCACGCTGTGGTGCCGTAACGACTGGTCGTGGACGCCCGACCATCCCAAGCCACTGATCGCCGCCGATCCGGCGCGGCCGACACGGCTGAACGTGAACCACCCGCAGCTGGCGCCGCACCGGCTGGACTTCGAGCCGCCCGATGCGCTGCTGTTCACCGAGAACGAAAGCAATGTCGCCAGACTGTGGGGCCAGCCGCGCGCCGGCCCGGCCAAAGACGCCTTCCACGACCACCTGGTCGACGGACTGGCCGGTGTGCTCAGCCCCGCGACGGTCGGCACCAAGGCGGCAGTGCGCTACCGGCGCGTGCTGGCGCCGGGCGAGACCTGGGTGCTCAAGCTGCGCCTGGGCCCCGGCAACGCGCCCGACACCACGCTCGGCGCGGCCTTCGATGCCCTGTTCGCGCAGCGCATCGCAGAGGCCGATGCCTTCTACTGCCGGGTCACGCCCTTCGCGATGCCCGAGGACCTGCGCAACGTGCAGCGCCAGGCCTTCGCCGGACTGTTGTGGAGCAAGCAGTACTACCACTATTTCGTCGACTGCTGGCTCAAGGGCGACCCCACCGAACCACCGCCACCCGCATCGCGCACGCAGGGCCGCAACCACGGCTGGTGGCACCTGGACGCAGCCGATGTGCTGGCGGTGCCCGACAAGTGGGAGTACCCGTGGTTCGCCTCCTGGGACATGGCCTTCCACTGCGTGGCCTTCGCGCTGATCGATGCCGATTTCGCCAAGCAGCAGCTGACGCTGCTGACCCGAGAGTGGTACATGCACCCGAACGGCCAGATCCCGGCCTACGAATGGAACTTCGGCGACGTCAACCCGCCGGTGCATGCCTGGGCGGCGATCCGCATCTGTCAGATCGAGCAGAAGATGACCGGGCGCATGGACCACCTGTTCCTGGAACGCATCTTCCAGAAGCTGCTGATCAACTTCACCTGGTGGGTGAACCGCAAGGACGAAGAAGGCAACAACCTGTTCGAAGGCGGCTTTCTCGGGCTGGACAACGTCAGCGCCTTTGACCGCAGCGCGCAGCTGCCCTCGGGCGGGCGGCTGGAGCAGGCCGACGGCACCAGCTGGATGGCGATGTACTGCCTGAACATGCTGGTCATCGCGCTGGAACTGGCCAACCACGACCCGGCCTACGAGGACGTGGCCACCAAGTTCTTCGAGCACTTCGTCTACATCGGTGCGGCGGTCAACCGCGCCGGCGACGACGGCCCCGGCCTGTGGAGCGAGGCACAGGGCTTCTACTTCGACCTGCTGAAGATGCCCGACGGGCACCAGTGCCGGATCGACGCCTTCACCATCGCCGGGCTGATCCCGTTGTTTGCCATCTCGGTGGGCGACCCGGAGTCCTTCCGGGGTTTCCGCGAATTCCGCGAACGCTTCACCTGGTTTGCGCAGAACCGGCCGGAGCTGCTTGGCAACCTCGCCGACCTGACCCACCGTGGCGTGCACCAGCGAGTGCGCCTGGCGCTGGTGGATTCACACAAGCTGACGCGCATGCTCGAACACGTGCTCGACCCGGCGCAGCTGCTCGGCCCGCACGGCGTGCGCTCGGTGTCGCGCCAGCATGCGGCCGAGCCCTTCGTATTGAAGCTGGAGGGGCGCGAGTTCACGCTCGACTACGAGCCGGCCGAGGCCACCAGTCCCATGTTCGGCGGCAACAGCAACTGGCGCGGGCCGGTGTGGTTTCCGCTGAACTACCTGCTGATCGAGGCGTTGCAGAAGCACGACTACTTCCTGGGCGACGCCTTGCGCGTGCGCTGCGGCGAGGACGGCGAGGAAGTGACGCTGTGGCAGGTGGCCAGCGATCTGTCGGCCCGGCTGATCAAGCTGTTCACGCGGGACGAGCAGGGGCGCCGTCCGGCCCACGGCCGCCACGAGAAGTTCCAGAGCGACCCGCACTGGAAGGACTTGATCCTGTTCTACGAATACTTCAACGGCGACACCGGCGCCGGACTGGGCGCGAGCCACCAGACCGGCTGGACGGCGCTGGTGGCCAAGCTGATCCAGCAGCATGCCGAGTACGCCCTGCAGAACCGGCCCCACGAGGTGGTGCCGGGGCTGGGCCAGCACCGCGGCGGTTGAGCCGCCGAGGCCAGCGACGCGCCGCAGCGGTCAGCCCCGCGCCGGAATCACCACCGGCATCGCGGTGAATCCATGCACGAAGTTGGACTTGGTGCGCGTCGGCTCGCCGACGACCTCGATGCGCGGGAAGCGCCGCAGGATCTCCTGCCACAACACCTTGAGCTGCAGTTCGGCCAGCCGGTTGCCCACGCAACGGTGGATGCCGAAGCCGAAGGCCATGTGCTGGCGCGGGCGCGCGCGGTCGATGATGAAACGGTCGGCCTCGTCGATCACCTCGCTGTCGCGGTTCCCCGACAAGTACCACATCACCACCTTGTCGCCCTTGCGGATGAGCTTGCTGCCCAGCGGCGTGTCGCGCGTGGCGGTGCGGCGCATGTGGGCCAGCGGCGTCTGCCAGCGGATGATCTCCGGCACCAGGCTCTCGACCAGATCGGGGTTGGCGCGCAGCTTGTGATATTCGGCCGGGAAGCGGTTCAGGGCCAGCAGCCCGCCGCTGATCGAGTTGCGCGTGGTGTCGTTGCCGCCGACGATCAGCAGGATGACGTTGCCCAGGTACTCCTGCGCGCTCATGTGGCGCGTGGCCGGCCCGTGCGCCAGCATCGAGATCAGGTCGTTGCGCGGCGCGGCATTGACGCGCTGATTCCACAGCCCGGTGAAATAGTCCTGGCACTTGCCCAGTTCGGCGCGGCGCTGCTCCCAGGAGCTGACCGGGCCGTTGCCGTCCGGGTCACCGGTGGCCATGTCCGACCACCAGGTGAGCAGGTGCCGCTCGTGGAAGGGGAAGTCGAACAGCGTGGCCAGCATCTGGGTCGTCAGTTCGATCGATACACGCTGCACCCAGTCGAATTGCTCACCGAGGGGCAAGCCATCGAGAATGCGCGCGGCGCGCTCACGGATGGTGCCCTCCAGCAACGCCAGGTTGGCCGGCGCGACGATCGGGCTGACCGTCTTGCGCTGCTCGTCGTGGCGCGGCGGGTCCATCGCGATGAAGCTCGGGAAGACCTCGCCCGACGGCCGCTCGGCCAGCGAGATGCCGCCCAGGTAGGCGTCGGAGGAGAAGCTGGCGGCGTCGGTGTCCACTGCCAGGATGTCCTGGTAGCGGGTGACCGACCAGTACGGACCGAAGCGCTTGCTGACCACATGGTGCACCGGGTCCTGCTGGCGCAGCCGCTCGAAGTACCAGCCGACGATGTCCTGCTCAAAAAGGTAGCCCTTGCTGACGTCGATCTGCTCCAGCGGCACCGACCAGGCCTTGTCTCTCTCCGCGTGGGAACCGTTGCTGTGCATGAATGCTCTTTGGATGCGTCCCGGTGGTGCCGGCTAGCGTACACGACGCACCAGGACGGCGGCTACACTTCGCGCTCCCGAATTGCGGCGCCGCACCCTGCGGCACCGACCCACGGCCCCTGGATCAACACCATGCTTCGCTGTGCTTCGAGCCTCCTTCTCGCCTGTGCGCTGGCCCTGCCCGCCGCCGCCCAGGTGCAACGCAACTTCAGCGCCAAGGCGCTGCGCGGCGAGATCGTGTTCGGCACGCCGCCGGAGGTCAAGCTCAACGGCAAGCCGGCGCGGCTGGCGCCCGGCGCGCGCATCCGTGACGCCAGCAACCTGCTGCTGATGTCGGGCACGCTGGTCGGCGGCAAGGCAGTGGTGAACTACACCACCGAGCTGGAAGGCATGCTGCTGGACGTGTGGATCCTCAGCCCGGCCGAGGCCGCGCGCAAGCCCTGGCCGACCACCGAGAAGGAAGCCCAGACCTGGCAGTTCAACTTCGACACGCAGACCTGGACCAAGCCATGAGTGCGGGCGGCGTGGCGAAGAAGGTCTTCATCCGCAGCTTCGGCTGCCAGATGAACGACTACGACTCGGCCAAGATGGCCGACGTGCTGCGTGCGGCCGAAGGCTACGAGCCCACGCAGGACGTCGAGCAGGCCGACCTGATCCTGTTCAACACCTGCTCGATCCGCGAGAAGGCACAGGAGAAGGTCTTCAGCGACCTGGGCCGCGTCAAGCACCTCAAGGACAAGGGCGTGCTCATCGGCGTGGGCGGCTGCGTCGCCAGCCAGGAAGGCGCGGCGCTGATCGAGCGCGCGCCCTACGTCGATCTGGTGTTCGGCCCGCAGACGCTGCACCGGCTGCCGCAGATGATCGCCGCCCGGCGCGACACGCGGCGGCCGCAGGTGGACATCAGCTTTCCGGAGATCGAGAAGTTCGACCACCTGCCGCCGGCGCGGGTGGACGGGACCACGGCCTTCGTCTCGATCATGGAAGGTTGCTCCAAGTACTGCTCCTACTGCGTGGTGCCCTACACGCGCGGCGAGGAGGTCAGCCGCCCCTTCGACGACGTGCTCGCCGAGGTGGCCACGCTCGCCGACCAGGGCGTGCGCGAGGTCACCCTGCTGGGGCAGAACGTCAATGCCTACCGTGGGGCGATGGGCGATAGGAATCTAAAAGGCACAAGTGCCGCGGAAATCGCCGACTTCGCGCTGCTGATCGAATATGCGGCGGCGATCCCCGGTATCGAGCGCATCCGCTACACCACCAGCCATCCGAACGAATTCACGCAGCGCCTGATCGACGTCTATGCCCGCGTGCCCCAGCTCGTCAACCATCTGCATCTGCCGGTACAGCACGGCAGCGATCGCATCCTCAGCGCCATGAAGCGCGGCTACACCGTGCTGCAGTACAAGAGCATCGTGCGCAAGCTGCGCGCGCTGCGGCCGGACCTCTCGCTGTCCACCGACTTCATCATCGGCTTCCCCGGCGAGACCGACGCCGACCATGAATTGACGCTGAAGCTGATCGACGACATCGGCTTCGATTCAAGCTTCAGCTTCATCTTCAGTGCCCGCCCGGGCACGCCGGCGGCGGCGCTGCACGACGACACCCCGCAGGCCATCAAGCTGCAGCGGCTGCAGCAGTTGCAGGCCCGCATCGAAAACAACGCGCGGTGTATCGCCGCCTCGCGCGTGGGCACGGTGCAGCGCATCCTGGTCGAGGGCGCGTCGCGCAAATCCAGCGCGGAGGCGCCCGAACTGATGGGCCGCACCGAATGCAACCGCATCGTCAACTTTGCGGGGCCGCAGGCGCTGGTGGGCCAGCTGATCGACGTGGACATCACCCAGGCCTATCCGCATTCGCTGCGCGGGCGCTGGCCGGCGACCCCACAGGCCGCCACTGCGTTGCCGGCAGCAGCGGCCGTCTAGCTCAGCGCCGCGGCCGCACGAAGCCGGCCCACCACAGCGCCAACGCCGCGGCCAGCACCATCAGCGCATAGCTGAACATGCGGCCGTCGCGGCCGAAGACGACCAGCCCGCCCAGCAGCGCCAGCGAGCCGGCGCCGCCGGCCCACAGCGCCAGCCGCGACCAGCGGCTGCCCTTCAGATCGGCCCGCCACAGCCCCTTGGCCGCCGCGGCAGCCAAGACCCCGGTCGCCAGTGCCGGCAGGAACAGGCCCAGCAGATGCCACAGGGCGTCGATCGGGCTCATGGTGATCATCGGCCGCGCCGGCCGGCGGGAGTGGATTGATGCAGGTCAAGGCGGCGCAAGACCGGGCTCTGGGGTGGAAAGGCCGCTCGATTTTATAATTCAACAATGAGTGTCATCGCCCTTGGCCTGAACCACTCGACCGCGCCGCTCGATCTGCGCGGCCGGTTTGCCTTCGCGCCGGAGCAGTTGTCGGTGGCGCTGCATGGTTTTCGCGAGCGCATCCGCGCGCATGACCGGCCCGAGGCGGCGCTGCTGTCCACCTGCAACCGCACGGAGCTGTACTTCGCCGCCGAGAACGGCCACCCCGGCGACCTGGTACGCCCGGCCATCGACTGGCTGGCCGCGCAGGGCAGTGTCAGCGGCGAGCGCATGCTCGACCACACCTACGTGCTGGAAGACCGGGCCGCGGCGCGGCATGCCTTCCGCGTGGCCTCCGGGCTGGATTCGATGGTGCTCGGCGAACCGCAGATCCTGGGTCAGATGAAGCAGGCGGTGCGTCAGGCCGAAACTGCCGGCACGCTCGGCCGAACGCTGCACCAGCTGTTCCAGCGTTCCTTCTCGGTGGCCAAGGAGGTGCGCAGCGCCACCGAGATCGGCAGCCATTCGATCAGCATGGCCGCGGCCTCGGTGCGGTTGGCCGCGCAGCTGTTCGAGGACCTGGGCCAGATCCGCGTGCTCTTCGTCGGCGCCGGCGAGATGGTGGAACTGGTGGCCACGCACTTTGCCGCGCGGCAGCCCAAGGCCATGGCCGTGGCCAACCGCACGCTGGAGCGCGGCGAGAAGCTGGCCAGCCGCTTCGGCGCGCAGGCGCTGCGCCTGGCCGACCTGCCAGGCATCCTGCACGAGTTCGACGCGGTGGTGTCCTGCACTGCCAGCAGCCTGCCGATCATCGGGCTGGGCGCGGTGGAGCGCGCTTTGAAGGCCCGCCGTCACCGGCCGATGTTCATGGTCGACCTGGCCGTGCCGCGCGACATCGAGCCCGAGGTCGGCCGCCTGTCCGATGTGTACCTGTACACCGTGGACGACCTGGCCGCGGTGGTGCAGACCGCCGGTGAAAAGCGCCAGGCCGCCGTCGAGCAGGCCGAGGCCATCGTCGATGCCGGCGTGCAGAGCTTCGCCCACTGGCTGGACCAGCGCGCCGCCGTGCCGCTGATCCAGGCACTCAACCGTCAGGCCGACGACTGGCGTAGCGCCGAAATGGCGCGCGCGCGCAAGCTGCTGGCTCGCGGTGAGGACGTCGACCATGTGCTCGACGCGCTGGCCCGCGGCCTGACGCAGAAGCTGCTGCATGGCGCGCTGGCCGAACTGCATGCCACCGAAGGCGCGAAGCGCGAGCAGCTGGCGCAGACGGTGTCGCGGCTGTTCCTGCGGCAGACCGCGCGCAGCCCCGAAGGCGACGAGCGTTAGCGCCGCTTTGGCGCCGTGGCGTGTGCGGCGTCGCGCTGCGCCGCCGATCCCCTGCCCCTTGCCTGTCCTGCCCCCACCATGAATCCCACCTTGCGCGAGCAGTTCGAACGCCTCGGCCTGCGGCTGGCCGAGCTCGACGCCAACCTGTCCGACCCGCAGGTGCTGGGCGACATCAACCGCTACCGCAGCCTGTCGCGCGAGCAGGCCGAGGTGGCCCAGGTGGTGCAGCAGTTCCGCCAGTACCAGCAGCGCGAGCGCGACCTGGAAGCCGGCCGCGAGATGCTGTCCGACCCGGAGATGGCCGAGCTGGCCCACGAGGAGATCACCGCCGCGCAGGCCGATCTGCACAGGCTGCATGCGCAGCTGCAGGCCGGGCTGCTGCCGCGTGACCCGGACGACGAGCGCAATGCCTTCCTGGAGATCCGCGCCGGCACCGGCGGCGATGAATCGGCGCTGTTCGCCGGCGACTTGGCGCGCATGTACCTGCGCTACTGCGAACGCCGCGGCTGGCGCACCGAGGTGATGAGCGAGAGCGCAGCCGAGCTGGGCGGCTACAAGGAACTGGTGCTGCGTATCGTCGGTGACCAGGTCTACGAGGCGCTGCGATTCGAATCCGGCGGGCACCGCGTGCAGCGCGTGCCGGCCACCGAATCGCAGGGCCGCATCCACACCAGCGCCTGCACGGTGGCGGTGATGCCCGAGCCCGACGAAGCCGCCGAGGTGACGCTGAACCCGGCCGACCTGCGCATCGACACCTTCCGCGCCAGCGGCGCCGGCGGCCAGCACGTCAACAAGACCGACAGCGCCATCCGCATCACCCACCTGCCCACCGGTCTGGTGGCCGAATGCCAGGACGACCGATCTCAGCATCGCAACAAGGCCAAGGCCATGGCGGTGCTGCAGGCGCGGCTGCGCGACAAGGAGCGCAACGAGCGCACCGCCAAGGAGGCGGCCACACGCAAGGGACTGATCGGCAGCGGCGACCGCAGCGACCGCATCCGCACCTACAACTTCCCGCAGGGGCGCCTGACCGACCACCGCATCAACCTGACGCTGTACAAGCTGGACCGGGTGATGGATGGCGAGCTGGACGACGTCGTCGAGGCGCTGCGCGCCGCCCGTGCGGCCGAGCAGCTGGCCGCACTGGAGTCCGGGGCTTGAGCGACAGCGTCGGCGCGGCGCTGACGCAGGCCCGCGCGCTGGGGCTGCACCGGCTGGACGCCCAGCTGCTGCTGGGCCGGCAGTTGCAGCAGACGCGCGCCTGGCTCATCGCCCATGAAGACGCGGCCCTGTCGGCGGAGCAGCAGCAAGCATTCCTGGCCCTGTGCCGGCGTCGCGCCGACGGCGAACCGCTGGCCTACCTGCTCGGCGAGCGCGAATTCCACGGCCTGATGCTGCAGGTGGGGCCGGAGGTGCTGGTGCCGCGCCCCGACACCGAGACCTTGGTCGACTGGGCACTGCAGCTGCTGGCCACGCCGCTGGCCTGCGCGCCCGAAGTGGCTGACCTCGGCACCGGCAGCGGTGCGATCGCGCTGGCGCTGAAGCACCGCCACCCGACGGCCCGCGTCTGCGCGGTCGAGGTCAGCGCACCGGCGCTGGGGCTGGCCCGTGCCAACGGTACACACCACCGGCTGCAGATTGAGTGGCATCTGGGCGACTGGTGGCAGCCATTGGCGGGCCGACGCTTCCACCTGGTGGCCAGCAACCCGCCCTACGTGGCCGGCGACGACCCGCACCTGGCCGCGCTGCGCCACGAGCCGGCTCCGGCGTTGACGCCGGGCGGTGACGGGCTGTCGGCGCTGGCGCACATCGTGCGCGGCGCACCAGCCCATCTGCACGACGGCGGCTGGCTGCTGCTGGAACATGGCCACGAACAGGCCAACGCGGTGTGCCGGCTGCTGGCCGATGCCGGCTTCACGGCAGTGCAGACCCGGGCCGACCTGGCCGGCCGGCCGCGCTGCAGCGGCGGGCGCTGGACCGCACTACGCTGATGTGGGCAAGGCGCCACCCGGCCGACCAAATGTCACGCGGGCGCACATTCCGATAGCCCTGACACGCGGGCGATGCACACGCCGGCCCGCAAAGGGCTAGGATGGACCCGTCCGGATGCGAAGGCATCCTGCGCCACGGTGAAAGGAGTCGGTCATGCGAATCCTGCGTCTTTCGGCCCCACTGGCTCTGCTTTGCGTGGCCGGCCTTGCCGCCGCGGAAGGAGGCCTGAAGGTGCAGGCGGCCGGTGGCTTCTGGTCCGACATGCAGACCAAGCTGCGCTTCAGCGCGGTGGTGTTGGAAAGCTCGCCCGCGCTGTCCGGCTATCCCACCATGCTGACTGAGCAGGACCCGGCGCCGCTGGGGGCCAGCTTCGGCGGCGACTACTTCTTTTCCAAAGACCCGTCAGCCGGCGGCCGGCCCCTCAGCGGCTTCCGCGCCAGCGGCGCGGTACTGATCCGCCAGCCGGGCGTGTCGTTGTCGGACCTCGCCTGGCAGTCCCGCGCCACCGCCAGCCTGGCCTCGCCGCTTCGGCTGGGGGAGCCCGGCAACCAGGGCCTCAGCGCGATGCCCTATCTGGGCATCGGCTATAGCGACTATTCGCTGAAGACGGGCTGGGGCTTCTGGGCCGACATCGGCCTGGTAGTGCAGAGCCCGGGCAACGCGCTGGGCATGGGCCGTGTGCTGTCAGGAACGCAGAGTGTGGACGATCTGGTGCGCGAGCTGCGGTTATCGCCCATGCTGCAACTGGGCGTCAACTACTCGTTCTGAAACCTGCCAAGGCCCCGCGGAAGTCCGCACAGGCGCTTTGCCGTATAACCAGAGTTTGTTTTGCAACAGCCCCAGTCAGGCAAGGAACGGTTCGCATGAGTGATACGCTACAACGCATCGATCAGGTGGTAAAGAACCATCGTGTGGTGCTCTTCATGAAGGGCAACGCGCAGTTCCCGATGTGCGGCTTCTCCGGCCGCGCCGTGCAGTTGCTGAACGCCTGCGGCGTCAGCGACCTGAAGACGGTGAACGTGCTCGAGGACGAAGAGATCCGCCAGGGCATCAAGCAGTACGCCAACTGGCCCACCATCCCGCAGCTGTACATCAACGGCGAATTCGTCGGCGGCTCGGACATCATGACCGAGATGTACCAGTCGGGCGAGCTGCAGCAGGTGCTGGGCAAGAGCTGAAGTGGTAGCCCCGCGCTCACTCCGTTCACTGCCCCCCAAGGGGGCGTTCAGCATCTTCGGAATGGCCGGGCGGTACTGAGATGCCGACGCGCCTGGTCGTCGGCATCACCGGCGCCACTGGCGCGATCTACGCGCAGCGGCTGCTGCAACGCGCCCGCGCGCTCGGCGTGCAGACCCACTTGGTGGTCACGCCGGCCGGCGTGCTGAACCTGCACCACGAGCTCGGCCTGGAGCGCCGTGAGATCGAGGCGCTGGCCGACCACAGCTATTCCCCCGGCGACATCGGGGCCTGCCTGGCCAGCGGCAGTTTCGACGCTGCGGCCATGGTCATCGCGCCGTGCTCGATGAAGACGCTGGCCTCGGTGGCGCATGGTTTCGGCGACAACCTGCTGACCCGCGCCGCCGACGTGATGCTCAAGGAGCGGCGCCGCCTGCTGCTGATGGTGCGCGAGACGCCCTTCAACCTGGCCCACCTGCGCAACATGTGCGCCATCAGCGAGATGGGTGGGATCGTGTTCCCGCCGCTGCCGGCCTTCTATCACCGTCCGCAGAGCATCGACGAGATGGTCGGCGACACGGTGGAACGTGTGCTGCAGTCGCTGGGCATGCCCGGCGCGGCGCCGCAGCGCTGGGACGGCCTGCGCGCCGGCTGAGACGCTGCGCTCAGGTGCCCTGCTGGGCACCGGATGCCACCGCCGACGCGGCCGGCAACGTGCCGTCGCCCAACCACTGGCGCCGGTTGGCGAACACCGCATTGGGATATTCGCCGCGGCCGCGGCTGCCGTTGTAGCGGCCCAGCGCCAGGAACAGGTCGCCCTTCTCGATGTCGAGGTAGTGGCGCAGGATGACGCAGCCGAAGCGCAGGTTGGTTTGCATGTGGAACAGCCGGCTCGCATCGCCAGTGCCGATGCTGCGCGCCCAGAACGGCATCACCTGCATGTAGCCCCGCGCACCGGCCACGCTGATGGCGTATTTGCGGAAGCCACTTTCCACCTGGATCAGCCCCAGCACCAGCTCCGGCTCGAGCCCCGCGCGCTTGCTCTCGTACCAGACCGCCTCGAGGAATTCGACGCGCACCGCATGCTCGCTCTTGCGCTTCTTCAGCTTCTCGCTGGTCGCGCCCAGCCAGCGCAGGTAGGCCAGTCGATCCTCGATGGAGGCGAAGCTCGGCCGTGGCGGCGCACTGTCCGCCACCGAGGCGGCCAGTGCGGAGCGCACTTTGTCGGCCAAGGGCTCCTCGAGCTGGGCACCTGCCTTGGCGCCAGACGACAAGCCCAGGCCGAGCAGCGTGACGAGCCCCGCGACAAGCGCGCTGCGTTGCAGCGGGCCCCCGCTTGCCGTCATGCGCTGAGGCGGGCCTTCATGAAGGCGCCCAGTTCGGCCAGCGGCACGCTGCTGGCCCGCGCATCGCGCCGGCCCTGCACTTCGAACTGCCCTTCCTTCAGGCCGCGCTCGGAGATCACCACGCGTTGCGGCACGCCGATCAGTTCCCAGTCGGCAAACATTGCGCCAGGGCGTTCGCCGCGGTCGTCGAGCATGACGTCGATGCCCAGCGCCTCCAACTCGTCATGCAGCCTGTCCGCCGCGGCGCGAACCTCGGCGTTGCGGTCATAGCCGATCGGGCACAGCACCACGGTGAACGGCGCGATCGAATCCGGCCACAGGATGCCTCGAGCGTCATGGCTCTGCTCGATGGCGGCACCCAGGATGCGCGTGACGCCGATGCCGTAGCAGCCCATCTCCATCACCTGCGGCTTGCCGGCTTCGTCGAGGAAGGTGGCGTTCATGGCCCTGCTGTACTTGGTGCCCAGATAGAACACGTGCCCGACCTCGATGCCGCGCTGGATCGCCAGCACGCCCTGGCCATCCGGAGACGGGTCGCCGGCGACGACGTTGCGGATGTCGGCCACCAGGTCGGGCTCAGGCAGGTCGCGGCCCCAGTTGGCTCCGGTGTAGTGAAAGCCTTCGTCGTTTGCGCCGCAGATGAAATCGTGCATCGCAGCGACAGTGCGGTCGGCCACCACCTTGACGGGCAGCCGGGTGCCGATCGGCCCCAGGTAGCCGGGCTTGCAGCCGAAGTGCTGCTCGATCTCGGCGACGGTGGCGAAACGGTAGCCGCCCTTCAGGCCTTCGACCTTGCCGGCCTTGATTTCGTTGAGGCTGTGGTCGCCGCGCACCAGCAGCAGCCAGATCGTGGTGCCCAACAGGTCACCCTCGGGCGAAAGCCGGTCGGTGGCCAGCGCCAGCGACTTGACCGTGTGCTGAAGCGGCACGCCCAGCAGTTGAGCTACGTCCTCGCAGGTGGACTTGCCAGGCGTGGGTGCCTTCACCAGCGCGGCCGAAGGCGCCGCTCGCCGCTCGATCAGCGGCAGTGCCTCGGCCAGCTCGATGTTGGCGGCGTAGTCGCTGCCGGTGCTGTAGACGAGCGCGTCCTCGCCGGTGTCGGCAATGACCTGGAACTCGTGCGAAGCATCACCGCCGATGGCGCCGGTATCGGCAGCCACCGCGCGGTACTGCAGCCCGAAACGGTCGAAGATGCGGCAATAGGCTTGGTACATCACCTCGTAGCTGCGCAACGCAGCCGCCTTGTCGCGATCGAAGGAATAGGCGTCCTTCATCGTGAACTCGCGTCCACGCATGATGCCGAAGCGCGGCCGGCGCTCATCGCGGAACTTGGTCTGGATGTGATAGAAATTTCTCGGCAACTGCTTGTAGCTGCGCAGTTCCTGCCGGGCAATGTCGGTGATCACCTCTTCGCTGGTGGGCTGGATGATGAAGTCGCGCTCGTGCCGGTCCTTCACGCGCAGCAGTTCCGGCCCGTAGGCCTGGAAGCGGCCCGACTCGACCCACAGCTCGGCCGGCTGCACCACCGGCATCAGCAACTCGACGGCGCCGGCGCGGTTCATCTCCTTGCGGATGATGGCCTCGACCTTGCGGATCACGCGCAGGCCCATCGGCATGTAGCTGTAGATGCCCGAGCCCAGGCGCTTGATCATGCCGGCGCGCAGCATCAGGCGGTGGCTGACCACCTCGGCATCGGCGGGTGCTTCCTTCAGGGTGGAAACGAAGAACTGGCTGGCTTTCATCGGGTGTGAAAAGGCAATGGCGCGCGAGCTCGGGCGGGCGGCGCCTGGGTGCGGGAAAGCAAGGGCTCGCACGGGCCATGCAGCCGGTGCAATAATGATTTCAATCAAGAAATCGGGGTTTGATTATGCTCGACCGTGACGGCTTCAGGCCCAACGTCGGCGTCGTCCTGCTCAATGCGCGCAATCAGGTTTTCTGGGGCAAGCGGCTTCGTACCCACTCGTGGCAGTTCCCGCAAGGCGGCATCAAGCATGGCGAGACGCCGGAACAGGCGATGTTCCGGGAACTGCACGAAGAGGTCGGGCTGCGACCCGAACACGTGCAGGTGATTGCGCGCACCCGTGACTGGTTGCGCTACGAGGTACCCGACCATTTCATACGCAAGGAGGCACGCGGCCACTACCGCGGCCAAAAGCAGATCTGGTTCCTGCTGCGCTTGGTCGGCCGCGACAGTGACATGAATCTGCGCGCCACGGACCACCCGGAGTTCGATGCTTGGCGCTGGAACGACTATTGGGTGCCGCTTGACGTGGTGATCGAGTTCAAGCGCAATGTCTACGAGATGGCTCTGACGGAGCTGTCACGCTTTCTGCCGCGGGTTCACCACCCCAACCGCTACCTGCGCGCCGGCATGCGTACCCAGCGCTACGATGACAGCGGCTTCGATGCGCCGCGCGACCCGCCGCTGGTGGTGCCGCCGCCCGAGGGCCTGGCCGGCAACGGCGTGGTGCCGGGTCCGGAAAAAGCCTGAGGCCCGCCTGCGCTCAGCCCGGCTCGGCCTGGCTGAGCACGAGGTTGGTGCGGTGGATCAGCTCCGGCTCGTTGACATAGCCTAGAGCCGCTTCGATCTGCGTCGACGGCTTGCGCGCGATCAAGCGCGTCTCGGTGCTGGAATAGTTGGCCAGGCCGCGAGCCAGTTCCTTGCCGACCGCGCCGCGCACGGCAATGACGTCGCCGCGCTGGAAATCGCCCTGGACCTCGACCACGCCGATCGGCAGCAGGCTCTTGCCCTCGTCGCGCAGCTTCTGCACGGCACCGTCGTCGACGATCACTGCGCCACGCAGCTGCAGGTGGTCGACCATCCACTGCTTGCGGGCGGTCAGCTTGGCGGTGCGCGCCACCAGCGCACTGCCGATGCGCTCGCCGGCGGCCAGACGCAACAGCACGTCCGGCTCGCGGCCCCATGCGATGACGGTGCTGGCGCCGCTGCCGGCGGCGCGCTTTGCCGCAAGCACCTTGGTGATCATGCCGCCGCGACCGATGGACGAGCCGGCGCCGCCGGCCATCTGCTCCAGGGCCGGGTCTCCGGCTTCGGCCTCGTCGATGAAACGCGCCTGCGGGACCTTGCGCGGGTCGGCCGAGTACAGGCCGCGCTGGTCGGTCAGGATCACCAGTGCGTCGGCTTCAACCAGGTTGGCCACCAGCGCACCCAGCGTGTCGTTGTCGCCGAACTTGATCTCCTCATTGACCACGGTATCGTTTTCGTTGATCACCGGGATGACCTGCAGCGCCAGCAGCGTCAGCAGGGTCGAGCGCGCATTCAAGTAGCGCTCGCGGTCGGCCAAGTCGGCATGCGTCAGCAGCACCTGCGCGCTGCGCATGCCATGCTCGCGCAGCTTGGTCTCGTACATCTGCACCAACCCCATCTGACCGACCGCGGCGGCGGCCTGCTGCTCGCGCAGTTCCTTCGGGCGTGTGCTCCAGCCCAGGCGAAGCATGCCTTCGGCAATCGCGCCGCTGGACACCATCACCAGTTCACGGCCCTGCTCGGCCAACGCCGCCAGCTGCCGGCACCAGTTACCGATCGCCTCGGCGTCGACGCCGCGGCCTTCGTTGGTGACCAGGCTGGAACCGACCTTGACGACGATGCGCCGGGCTTGGCGCAGCACCTCAGTCATCGCCGGCTCCGCTGGCGGGCTCGAAGCGCGGATCGGGCTCGGGCGCTTTCTTCTGGAATTGCGCCACATGCTCGTAGGCCGCACGCACCAGCGGCTGCAGGTTTTCACGGGCCAGCGCGGAAATCTGGAACACCGGCCCCTTCCAGCGCAGCCGGCGCACGAAGTCCTTGACGCGCTGTTCGCGTTCTTCGACCGGGATCATGTCGATCTTGTTCAGCACCAACCAGCGCGGCTTGGCATGCAGGGCCGGGTCGTACTTCCTCAGCTCGGCGACGATGGCGCGCGCGTCCTTGACCGGATCGACCGCCTCGTCGAAGGGCGCCAGGTCCACGATGTGCAGCAGCAGCCGCGTGCGCTGCAGGTGGCGCAGGAAGCGGTGGCCCAGGCCGGCGCCTTCGGAGGCGCCTTCGATCAGGCCCGGGATGTCGGCGACGACGAAGCTCTGCTCGGGCGCCACACGCACCACACCCAGGTTCGGGTGCAAGGTGGTGAAGGGATAGTCGGCGATCTTCGGTCGCGCGTTCGAGATGGCTGCGATCAGCGTGGACTTGCCGGCGTTGGGCATGCCAAGAAGGCCGACATCGGCCAGCACGCGCAGTTCGAGTTTCAGCTTCTTCTGCTCGCCCGGCCAGCCGGGCGTCTTCTGCCGCGGCGCACGATTCGTGCTGGTCTTGTAGTGCAGGTTGCCGAAGCCACCGTCGCCGCCCTTGCACAGCAGCACCGGCTGTTCCGGATCGATCAGCTCGGCGATGACCTGGCCGGTGTCGACATCGGTGATGATGGTACCCACCGGCATGCGCAGCAGGATGTCCTCGCCGGCCGCGCCATATTGGTCGGCGCCGCGTCCGCTTTCGCCATTGCGCGCGATGTGACGCCGGGCATAGCGGTAGTCGATCAGCGTGTTCAGGTTGCGGTCGGCCACTGCGCGGATGCTGCCGCCGCGGCCGCCGTCACCGCCATCCGGCCCGCCGAAGGGGATGAACTTCTCGCGCCTGAAGCTGGCACAGCCGGCCCCGCCGTTGCCTGCGGCGACGTCGATGGTGGCTTCGTCGACGAACTTCATGTGCGCTGGATCTTAGAACGACGAAGCCCCGGCGAACCGGGGCTTCGGCTCGGCGTTTGGCGAGCTCAGGCCGGGCTGACGAACACCGTCTGCCTGTTGAGCGCACCCTTCACGTCGAAGGACACGGTCCCATCGATCGTCGCAAAGAGCGTGTGATCGCGACCCATGCCGACGTTGGTGCCGGCATGGAACTTGGTGCCACGCTGGCGAACGATGATCGAACCGGCGCTCACGGTCTGGCCGCCATAGACCTTGACGCCCAGCATCTTCGGTTTCGAGTCACGACCGTTCCGGGTGGAACCGCCGCCTTTTTTCTGTGCCATGGTTCAGGACTCCTGAAGGTTCGGGTTGCTGCGCGTGAGGCTCAGGCACTGACCGAGCTGATTTGCAACTCGGTGTAGGCTTGACGATGCCCGCCGTGCTTCTGATAGTGCTTGCGTCGACGCATCTTGAAGATGCGCACCTTGTCGTGCTTGCCCTGCGCCACCACGGTAGCCTTGACGCTGGCGCCGCTGACCCAGGGAGTCCCGACCTTCAGTTCGGTGCCACTGCCGATGGCCAGCACCTGGTCCAGAACAACTTCCTGGCCTACGTCCGCAGCGATCTGTTCTACCTTGATGTTCTCGCCGGCTGCAACCTTGTACTGTTTGCCGCCGGTTTTTATGACCGCGTACATATCTGCCCTTTCGTTGAGACCGTCGCCACGCGCAAGAACTGCGCGTCGAAGCCGGCGGACCGCAGCCTTCAGCCGCCTTCCGCAGGGGCATGCAGACCCGGCGGAATTGGCCCGTCGCCACACTGCAAGACGCCCGGCAACCGGGCCATCTCCGGCGATCAGCCTATAAATATAGCATGAAAATTACTTTTCGCCCGTGGCTTTCGGTCCTGTGCAATCGGCAGCCACATCGCCGGGCTGCACCTTCGCGCCGGCAAAGCCTGGGGCATGCACTGCTTCCTATAATCTGGAACAACTTCCGCGCAGGATCACGTGCTCGACGTCCAAGCCTCCCTCGAACTTCGCACCGATCCGTTGACCGCGGCGATGCAGGAGGTGGACGCGACCATCCGCGAGCGCCTGTCGTCGCGGGTGGCGCTGATCGACCAGATATCCAACTACATCATCAGCGCCGGTGGCAAGCGCATCCGACCGCGCCTGGTGCTGCTGTTCGCGCAGGCCTTGGGGTTCGAAGGCCGGGAGCGCTACGAGCTCGCTGCGATCGTCGAATTCATCCATACCGCCACGCTGCTGCATGACGACGTGGTGGACGAGTCCTCGCTGCGCCGGGGCCGACAGACAGCCAATGCGATGTTTGGCAACGCCGCCAGCGTGCTGGTCGGCGACTTTCTCTATTCCCGCGCCTTCCAGATGATGGTGTCGGTGAACCGCATGCGCGTGCTGGAAGTGTTGGCTGATGCCACCAATGTCATCGCCGAAGGTGAAGTGCTTCAGCTGATGAACATCCACGATGCTGATCTGGCGGTGGCCGACTATCTGCGTGTGATCCGCTTCAAGACGGCAAAGCTGTTCGAGGCCAGTGCCCGCCTAGGCGCGGTGCTTGCCAGTGTCGGCATGGACGTCGAAGAGTGCTGCGCCGACTACGGGCGATCGCTCGGCACCGCCTTCCAGCTGGTCGACGACCTGCTGGACTATGAAGGCGACCCGCATGCGCTTGGCAAGAACGTCGGCGACGATCTGCGCGAAGGCAAGCCGACCCTGCCGTTGCTGATCGCGATGGAGCGGGGTACTCGGGCCGAAAGGGAACTGATCCGCCATGCCATTGAGCATGGCGAGGTGCAAGGTCTGCCACAAATCGTTGACGTGGTGCGGCGCACCGGTGCGTTGGACGCCACCCGGGCGGTAGCGCAGCTTGAAGCCGACCAAGCGCGCAGCTGTCTGCGCGTGCTGCCGCAGTCGGCGGCCCGGGATGCTCTGGTAGAATTATGCGTTCGGTCGGTGCACCGCTCGTTCTGAGCGTCCGGCCGACGGTTCGGCTTTTGAGTCGGCCCATCGGGGTGTAGCTTAGCCTGGTAGAGCGCTACGTTCGGGACGTAGAGGCCGGAGGTTCGAATCCTCTCACCCCGACCAAACAACTGCGGTCCGCATGCCGGTTCTTGCATGGACGCCACTGCCGTCAGCCGGGCAGCAGGCGCCGGGCATGAACGATTGCACGCGTTGCCGCTGCTTCGGTTTACAGGGCCGGGGGTATCAGCGATGATGCAATCGATCGTTACGAGGAAGCATCCAGCCGATGGCAGTTGACACGCTCGTCGAGTCGCCCAAGTCGGCCCTTTCCGGGGTCGCCCGTGTGCTTGTGCACGCAGGCAAGCTCAGCGCCAAGGCAGCCGAAGATTTGGCACGCAGCGCCAAGGAGCGGCGCGCCAGTTTCGTGTCTGCCGTGGTTTCCGCCGGAGCCGTGCCACCGGCCGAACTGGCCCACACGCTGTCCACCGCACTCGCGCTTCCGTTGCTCGACCTGAACGCGGTCGACATGACGCGGCTGCCACGCGGCATCGTCGACCCGAAGCTCGCCCTGCAGTACCAGTTGATGGTGCTGGGCAAGCGCGGCAACCGTCTGTTCATTGGCGCGGCCGATCCCACCGACCAGGAGGCGGTGGAGCGCATCAAGTTCGCCACGCAGCTCTCGCCCGAGTGGGTGATCGTCGAGTACGACAAGCTGATGCGCATCCTGGAAGCCCAGGGCGCCAGCGTCAACGAGGCAATGGAGCAGCTCGCGGGCGGCGACTTCGAGTTCGACGTCACCGACGACGATGCAGCCGCCCAGGAAGGTGCCGAGGTCTCGCAGGAAGTGGAAGACGCACCTGTGGTGCGCTTCCTGCAGAAGATGCTGATCGACGCGATCAACGCCCGCGCCTCCGACCTGCACTTCGAGCCCTATGAATACAACTATCGGGTGCGTTTCCGCATCGACGGCGAGCTGCGCGAGATCACCCAGCCGCCCCTGGCCATCAAGGACAAGCTGGCCTCGCGCATCAAGGTCATCTCGCGCATGGACATTGCCGAGAAGCGGGTACCGCAGGACGGTCGGCTCAAGCTCAAGTTCGGCAACAAGGCCATCGACTTCCGCATCAGCACGCTGCCCACGCTGTTCGGCGAGAAGATCGTCATCCGGATCCTCGATCCGTCCAGCGCCAAGCTCGGCATCGAAGCCCTGGGCTACGAGAAGGTCGAACGTGACCGCCTGATGCAGGTGATCCAGCGTCCCTACGGCATGGTTCTGGTCACCGGTCCCACCGGCAGCGGCAAGACGGTGTCGCTGTACACCTGCCTGAACATCCTGAACCAGCCGGGGGTGAACATATGCACCGTCGAGGACCCGGCCGAAATCAACCTGCCGGGTGTGAACCAGGTCAACGTCAACGACAAGGCCGGCCTGACCTTCGCCGCGGCGCTGAAGTCCTTTCTGCGGCAGGACCCGGACATCATCATGGTCGGCGAGATCCGCGACCTGGAAACCGCCGACATCGCGATCAAGGCGGCGCAGACCGGACACATGGTGATGTCCACGCTTCACACCAACGACGCGCCGACCACGTTGACGCGCTTGCTCAACATGGGCGTGGCGCCCTTCAACATTGCGGCAAGCGTGCTACTCATCACGGCGCAGCGGCTGGCGCGACGCCTGTGCGAGAACTGCAAGGCCCAGGCGGACTATCCTCGCGAGGCGTTGTTGCGCGCGGGCTTCGTCGAGACCGATCTGGACGGCAGCTGGAAGCCCTATCGGGCGGTCGGATGTTCGGCGTGCAACAACGGCTACAAGGGCCGGGTCGGCCTCTATCAGGTGATGCCGATCACGGACGCGATACAACGCATCATCCTGGCGGAAGGCACCTCGATGGACATCGCCGCCCAGGCACAGAAGGAAGGTGTGCGCGATCTGCGTCAGTCGGGATTGCTGAAGGTTCGTACCGGCGCCACCACGCTGGAAGAGGTGATTTCCGTCACCAACGAATGACAGACGCCGCACACGCCCCACGTTTGAACAGGCTTGCGCCGGAGACACGATGGCAACTGCAGTAGCCACAAGAGGCACCAAGGACTCGATCTTCGAGTGGGAAGGCAAGGACAAGAACGGCAAGCTGGTGCGCGGCGAGATCCGCGCCGGCGGCGAGGCCGTGGTCAACGCCAGCCTGCGCCGCCAGGGCATCCTGATCACCAAGGTGAAGAAGCGCCGCACCAGCGGCGGCAAGGCGATCAAGCAAAAGGACATCGCCATCTTCACGCGCCAGCTGGCCACGATGATGAAGGCTGGCGTGCCGTTGCTGCAGGCCTTCGACATCGTCGCCCGCGGCAGTACCAACCCGCGGCTGACGCGGCTGCTGAACGAGATCCGCGGCGACGTCGAGACTGGCACCAGCCTGTCCTCGGCCTTCCGCAAGCACCCGATGCAGTTCGATGCGCTGTACTGCAACCTGGTGGAAGCCGGCGAGGCCGGCGGTATCCTGGAAGCGCTGCTCGACCGGCTGGCCATCTATCAGGAAAAGACGCTGGCCATCAAGAGCAAGATCAAGTCGGCGCTGATGTACCCGATCGCGGTGATCGTCGTCGCCTTCGTCGTGCTGACGGTGATCATGATCTTCGTGATCCCGTCGTTCAAGGAAGTCTTCCGCTCGTTCGGCGCCGACCTGCCGGCGCCGACGCTGTTCGTCATCGCGCTGTCGGAATTTTTCGTCGCCTACTGGTGGGCCATCTTCGGCTTCCTGTTCGGCGGGATGTACTTCTTCCTCGAGTCGTGGAAGCGGTCCGAAAAGATGCAGATGACCATGGACCGGCTGCTGCTGCGCATGCCGGTCTTCGGTGATCTGATCAACAAGTCGGTGGTCGCGCGCTGGACGCGCACGCTGTCCACCATGTTTGCCGCCGGCGTGCCGCTGGTCGAAGCCCTCGATTCGGTGGGTGGCGCCTCGGGCAATGCGGTGTACCGCCTGGCCACAACGCAGATCCAGAAGGACGTGTCCACCGGATCGGCCCTGACCACCGCCATGACCACCACCGGCGTCTTCCCGACCATGGTGCTGCAGATGGCCGCAATCGGCGAGGAGTCCGGTGCGCTCGACCACATGCTCGCCAAGTGCGCCGAGTTCTACGAAGACGAAGTCGACGAAATGGTCAAGGGCCTTTCCAGCCTGATGGAGCCGTTCATCATCGTCATCCTCGGCGTGCTGATCGGCGGCATCGTGGTCTCGATGTACCTGCCGATCTTCAAGCTGGGCGCGGTGGTCTGATCACCGGCATGGCGCCGGATCTCTGGTTCTCGCCGTTGGCGCTGGCCCTGCTCGGGCTGTGCGTGGGCAGCTTCCTCAATGTGGTTGCCCACCGGCTGCCCAAAGTGCTGGAGCGCGAGTGGTGGCTGGACGTGGCCGAGAACCAACTCGGCGACGCCGATGCCTGGCGCCGCGTCAGCGGCCGTAAGGGCGCGCCGCCCGCCGCTTTCGCCCAGGCGGCCCAGGCCATCAGCGATGCATTGCAGGCACTGGCTCCGATCAGTCTGGCGCGGCCGCGTTCGCGCTGTCCGAGTTGCGGCCATGTGCTGCGTTGGCACGAGAACCTGCCGCTCATCGGCTGGCTGCGCCTCAAGGGCCGTTGCGCCTCCTGTGACACGGCCATCTCCAAGCGCTATCCCCTGGTGGAGCTGGCCACCGGGCTGCTGTTCGCCGCGTGCGGATGGAAGTTCGGCGCTCAAGCCCAGACGCTGGTCTGGTGCGCTGCGGTGGCGCTGATGGTGGCCATGGCGCTGATCGACCTGGACACCACCTACCTGCCCGATGACCTGACGCTGCCGCTGATCGGCCTGGGCCTGCTCGGCGCCGGCCTGGGCTGGACCGGCGTCGAGCTCGAGGACGCAGCCTGGGGTGCCTTCGCCGGCTACGGCGCGCTGTGGCTGCTGGCCTTCAGCTACAGGAAGCTGCGCGGCGTGGAAGGCATGGGCGAAGGGGACTTCAAACTGCTGGCCGGACTGGGCGCGCTGCTCGGCTGGCAATTGCTGCCGTCGATCGTGCTGCTGGCCTCGGGCGTCGGCGCCGTGGTCGGCATCGGGCTCATCGCCTTCGGCGGCCACAAGCGCGAGGTACCCATTCCCTTCGGCCCCTACCTGGTCGGCGGCGGCATCGCGGCCATCTTCTTCGGCCAGACCCTCACGCGGCTGTGGTTCCCGACGCTCTGAAGCCGCTGCATCTCGGGCTGACTGGCGGCATCGGCAGCGGCAAGAGCACGGTGGCCACGATGCTGGTGGCCTGCGGTGCCGTGCTGGTGGACACCGATGCCATCGCCCATGCGTTAACCGCGCCCCATGGTGCGGCCCTGCCTGCGCTGGAGCGCGAGTTCGGGCCCGAAATCATCGACGCCGACGGCGCGATGGACCGCGCACGCATGCGTTCGCTGGCCTTCGGCGACACTTCGGCACGGCGGCGGCTCGAATCAATCCTGCACCCGATGATCGGCCACGAAGCCCAGCGCCAGGCCGACCTCTCCGGCGGGCGGCCGGTGGTCTTCGACGTGCCGCTGCTGTCGGCAGCCAGTCCGTGGCGCCAGCGGGTCAACCGGTTGCTGGTGGTCGACTGCCGTGAAGACACGCAGGTGCAGCGTGTGATGCAGCGCTCCGGCTGGTCCGCCGAGCAGGTGCAGCGTGTGATGGAGCAGCAGACGCCACGCGCAGCGCGGCGCGCCATCGCCGATGCAGTGATCTTCAATGACGGCCTTGCACTCGGTGCCCTCAATGCTCAGGTGACGGTGCTTTGGCAGCACTGGATCAGGCTGCCGCGAGGTCACACCGCAGGCCTGTGAAACAATCTTGTCGCAGGCGGCTCCAACGCAGCTTGCCTGTCCGCAAGCCTGATACCGGAGAGCCCGGCCTTGGTTCTGTACGAGTACCCGTTCAATGAAAGCATCCGCACGATGCTCAGGCTGGAGCATTTGTTCGACCGTCTCGGTCAGCTGATGCGCCGCGACGCCGCAGTGGACCACCATTTCGCATTGGTCACGGTGTTCGAGATCATGGACGTGGCCTCGCGTGCCGACCTGAAGTCCGATTTACTGAAGGAACTCGAGCGCCATCGCAGCCAGTTGCAGGGCTATCGTGGCAACCCGCAGATCTCCGAAGCCGCGCTCGACGCGGTCGTTGCACGCATCGACCACGCGTTCGACGGGCTCAACCAGCTGCCCGGCAAGGCCGGTCAGGCGCTGACCGGCAACGATTGGCTGATGAGCATCCGCAGCCGCATCAGCATTCCCGGCGGCACCTGTGGGTTCGACCTGCCAGGCTATTACGCCTGGCAGCAG